>DATEMW010000103.1:0-7344 GCA_035275385.1 Candidatus Methylomirabilota bacterium
GAAGCCCGTGCCGCGCGGGCCTCGCAGAAATTTGCGGCCGCTGGCCGAGAGCATGTGGCAGCCGATCTGCCGCACGTCGACGGCCAGCTGGCCGACGGATTGGCAGGCGTCGAGCAAATAGAGGATGCCGTGCCGGGCGGCAATGCGGCCGACCTCGGCCGCCGGATTGACGAGCCCGCCTCGGCCGGGCACGTGGGTGATCGCGATCAGCTTCGTCCGCGGACCGATCGTGCGCTCGAGCGCCGCGAGGTCGAGCTGGCCGGAGGCGTCGCTGTCGACGACGTCGACCTCGACACCCGCGCGCCGTTTCATCTGGAGAAACGCGAGGTAGTTCGAGAGGTACTCGGCCTTCGCGGTGATCACGCGATCCCCCGCCCGAAACGGCACCGCGTAGAACGCCATGTCCCAGCCGCGCGTGGCGTTCTCGACGACCGCGATCTCGTCGGGGCGCGCGCCGAGCAGCGACGCGACGGCGTCGTAGACGTCCGCGACGCGATCGGCCGACTCGGCCGCGGCCTCGTAACCCCCGATGGCGGCCTCGCGCGCCAGGTGGCTCGTCACCGCGTCGAGGACCGGGCGCGGCGACAGGGCGGCGCCCGCGTTGTTGAAGTGCACGACGTTGGCGACGCCGGGCGTGTCCGATCTCAGCAGCGGGACATCGAGCGTCATGAGGGCCTCCTCGCGACGTATCGCGGCGATGATGCCACGATCGGGCGGGAAGGCGTCTGGTAGAGTGCCATGTAAATGGCTGTGGGAGGCGCACGATGCTGCTGCACGAGATGACCTGGCCGGAGATCAGCAACCTGTCGCGAGATATTCCCGTGGTCGTGCCGGTGGCCGCGCTCGAGCAGCACGGACGGCACATGCCGCTCTTCACCGACAGCCTGCTGGTCGGCGAAGTCGTCCGGCGCGTCGGTGACGCCATGGCGGACCGGGTGCTGATCGCGCCGCTCCTGTGGCTGGGCAACTCGCACCACCACATGGACTTTCAGGGCACGCTCTCGGCCAGCCCGCGCGTCTACCTCGACCTGCTCAACGATCTGGCGGAGAACCTGATCACGCACGGCTTTCGGCGGATCGTGTTCGTCAACGGCCACGGCGGCAACATCACGCCGGGCAAGCAGGCCATCTTCGAGATCCGGCAGCGGCACCGCGACCGCGGCGACCTCTTGCTGCTGTTCGCGTCGTACTGGGACCACGGCAAGCCGAACGCCGGGCGCGCCGACCTGGTGCAATCGCAGATGGGACACGCCTGCGAGTGGGAAACGTCGATGATGCTGCGTCTCTCGCCGCACCTGGTGAAAGGACACACGGGCAAGGAGCCCGTCGGTTTTGGCTTCGGCTTCGAGCCCGCCTATCGCGGCTGGACCACCAAGGACCGCACGACGACCGGGCACATCGGTCATCCCGAGGCCGCGACCGCCGAAAAGGGCGAGCACCTGTTCGCGACCTACGCCGCGGGTGTGGTCAAGCTCCTCGAAGACGTCATCGCGTGGGACGGCAAGAGCTGGGAGATGTCGTAGCCCTCAGGAAGACGTGGGACCCTTCCGCCGCCGCGCAGTCCGTCCCGGTGGCGGGTTGGCTGCTCGGCGTTCAGTCCCGGCCAGGTGCTCGTCGAGGAACGCGGTGATCTCGCGCTCGATTCGTGAGCGCAGCGGGCTCAGCAGGATGCCGAGATCGACGTGCACGTGCACGTTGTCGCTGCTGACGGCGAGCGAGCCGGAGGCGCCGGTCCGCTCGAAGCGCAACACGTCTCCGTTCCATTCGAAGGAACCGCCGAAGTCGCCCTTCAGTCGCGTGGCCATGGACTGCGCGAGCTTCTTGGCTTTCGCGATGCCGAGGTCGTGCTGCCGGCGAACGACGATGGTGGCCATCGGCTCTCGTTCCTGCCACCGTAACATCTCACCAGAATGGTGGCCACGACATGCCCGGGCGCGTCATGCCCCTTGACACGTTGACCCGAGCGCTTTAGCGTCGCGGCCTATGTGGTGGAATGATTTTCGCGTACGACTCTTACTCGTTGCTGGAATCGTGCAGGTGCTGGCGGCCGGTTGCGCCGATCCCTCGATCTTCGCGCGCGTCCGCGGCTGGACCCGCGCGCAGCCGCCGGTGGCTCAGGACGCAAACCACGCCCCGTCGCGATCCGACCGGCTTCGAGGCGATGCCGTCGCGGCTTCGGCGAGCGCGCCTGAGCCCGTCATGGTCCAGGAGCATCGTTCGATTCAGCAACCCGCGATTCAGGCGCCCGCGCTTCAGCCACCGGCGCTTCAGCCGGCGGCGCAGCCCGAGCCCGGTCTCCCCCCTACCGCGCCGGAGCCCGACCCGAGGGACGTCATCGACTGGCTTCTGAGGGATCGGCGCTAGCACTCAGACGCGCGCGGGCGCCGCGCCGCGGAACCGCTTCGCCGCCACGATCGTCAGGAGAATGAAGCCGGCCAGCACGACCAGCTGCACGATGACGAATGGCGGCTCGTTCTGCTGCGGCGCCAGCGCGTGGAGCGCCGGAATATGCAAGAACGCCTGAACGACGCCGACGAAGACGTTGAAGTAGAGCGCGAGGGCCGCGCACACCACGTACACGCTGCGCCAGACTCGTCTGAGATGTAGCCCGTAGAGCGCCACGATCGCGAGCGCGAGCACCACCAGCGACAGCGCGCCCACGACGTGCGACGGCAGCAAACGATCGACCGGAAAGCCGTAGCCCGTGACGCTGGTCGCGACCGTCGTCACCAGGAACAGGGCCGTCCAGCCCCTCAGTTGCGTTCCCCTCAGCAGGCCGACCATGACCACGAAGCCCGCCGCGATCCCGATCAGGCTGAGCGCAACGTGAACGGCCGTGAAGATTCCGAGCGTCATCCCCCAGACCATGATCCCTCCTTAAGTTCCCATCGCGTCGTCGCGCCGCACCGAACGTACGGCCGTTTCCCCCTCGGGTCAAACACTGAGCCGGGCTCGTGCGTCGATCCCTGCTTCTCATTGAAGCCGCGTCGCGCGAGGAGTATCGTGAACTTCGCTCCACCTCGCACAATGCATCGGGACACCTGTCCCCAAAGGAGCGGCGATGGCGAATTCGGCCGGATACCACGAATCTGAAAGCAAGCTGAGACCCGAAACGCTCGACAACCATCGGGCGCTCACGTCCATGCAGGAGGAGCTGGAGGCCGCGGACTGGTATGACCAGCGCGTCGACGCAGCCACCGACGGCGACCTGAAGGCGATCCTCGCGCACAACCGCGACGAGGAGAAGGAGCACTTCGCGATGCTCCTCGAGTGGTATCGCCGCCGTGACGCGACGATGGACGCGCACCTCAAAGCATATCTGTTCTCGACCGGCTCATTGATCGCGCGCGAGCAGGCCACCGCCGCCGGCGGCGCCGCCGAGCCGTCGGCCGACGGCAGCGGCTCACTCGGCATCGGCAGCCTGAAGGGCGGTCAGGGACTATGAACAATCTCAAACGAGAGCTGGCGCCGATCTCGAGCGCCGCGTGGAAAGAGATCGACGCTGAGGCCACTCGCGTCCTCAAGCTGAAGCTCGCCGGCCGGAAGCTCGTCGACTTCGAAGGACCGCTGGGGCCCACGGCCGGCGCCGTCAACACCGGACGCCGCGAGCCGCTCGGCGGCTCGCCGGCCGAGAACGTCGAGGCCACTCGCCGCCAGACCGTGCCTCTCATCGAGCTGCGCTCGTATTTCGAGCTCTCGCGCGAGGAGATCGACGCCGTCGAGCGCGGCGCCGAAGATCCGGAGCTCCAGCCCCTGATCGACGCCGCCAGCCGGATCGCCTATGCCGAGGACACCGCGATCTTCCACGGCTACGCGGCCGGCGGCATCGAGGGCATCGACCGCGCGTCCGCGCATCCCATCCTGCCGATTCCCGACGACTACCAGGCCTATCCACACACGATCGCCGAGGCAACGCGGCTCCTGAGGCTGGCAGGTGTCGACGGGCCCTACGCGATCGCGATGGGGCCCCGGTACTACGCCGGGCTCACGCACGCGGTGGGCGACGGGGGCTACCCGGTGTTGAACGTCGTGCGCGCGCTCGTCGACGGTCCGCTCGTGTGGGCGCCCGCCGTCAACGGCGCGATCGTCGTGAGCCTGCGCGGCGGCGACTTCAAGCTGACCATCGGCACCGACGTCTCGATCGCCTATCAGAACCACACGGACGACGTCGTCCGACTCTACCTGCTGGAGACGATGGCCTTCCGCGTGCTCACGCCCGAGGCCGCGGTCGCGCTGACCCACGGCGACGCCAAGGAGGAAAAGCGGCGGCGCTGACGGTCGACGACGTCAGTCGCCGAGCACTCGCTTGCGCAAGAGGCGCATGTCGAGCGGCACCAGCACGCCGAGCATCAGGACGACGAGACCGGCCAGGCCGCCCAGGTGGTACCCGGCATTGGCGCCGAGGAGAAGACCGCGGATGCCCTCGGCCAGGTGATAGAGCGGGTTCGCCATCGAGATCGCGGCCAGCACCGGGTGGCCCAGCGGGAAATACGTCGCCGACACGAAGCCCAGCGGCAGGACCACCAGGAAGATCGGCAGATTCATGTGGTCGATCGTCGGCACCAGCGCCGTGAAGCAGAGGCCCAGCGCCGCGAACGCGCAGGCCGAGACGAACACGATCGGGATGACGACGGGCAAGTACGCAAGCTGGAGCTGGAGCAGGCCGAGCGCCTGGCAGCCCGAGAGCACGACCGCGACGATCGCGACATAGCTCGTCGTCAAGAGGCCCGCCCACAGAATTTCGCCCCACACGACGTGCCGCAACTCGATCTGTGTCGTGAGCTGGCCTTCCCATGTGCGCTGGAAGCGCATCCGGATGAACGCGCCGAACAGCGACTGGAAGATCGCCGTTATGAACGTCGCATACGCCAGCATGCCGGGCGCGACGAAGTTCATGTAGCTAACGGGCCGGCCGTTCCAGTCGATCCCCGACGACATGTAGGCGCCGAGCCCGAGACCGAACGCGAGCAGCAAGGTGATCGGCTCGAGCACCGGCGGAAGGAACGACGTGTACCAGTTCTTGAGGTACACGCGCAGGTGCCGGCCGACCACCGCCCGGCTCTGCCAGTCGAGCGCGGCCGTCAGCCAGCGCACGGCAGCGCCAGCTTGAGGAAGAGGTCGTCCAGGTTCGGCGGCCGGACCTCGTAGCGAAGCGCGGGAAACCCGCGCGCGAAGTCGGCCAGCTGCTCGGCGCTGAGCGGCAGATGCCAGGCGCCCAGAACGGTCAGCGGCTCGCCGAGACCGCGCGCGGTGAGCCAGGCCGCCACGGCGGGCGCGGCCGCGCCGTCGGCTTCGAGCACGACGACGTGCTCGCCGAGCATGTCGCCCAGCACCGACTTCGGCGTGCCGTGCGCCACGACTTTCCCCTGCGCCAGGACCGTCAAGACGTCGCTCAGCCGCTCGGCCTCGTCCATATAGTGCGTCGTGAGCACGATCCCGAGCCCTTCGGCGCGAAGCCCGTTGACGAGATCCCACACCGCGACGCGCGCCTGCGGATCCAGACCGGTGGTCGGCTCGTCGAGAAAGAGCAGGCGTGGCCCGTGCACCAGGGCGCGCGCGATCATCAGCCGCCGCCGGAAACCGCCCGAGAGCGCCTCGGGCTTGTCTGAGGCGTACGTCACCAGCGCGAAGCGCTCGAGCAGCTCGTCGACGCGCCGGCGCACGTCCGTCGGCCGCGGCCTGAAATAGCGGGCCGCGACCTCGAGGTTCTGGCGCACCGTGAAGTCGCCGTCGAACGTGTCCTCCTGCGTGCACACGCCGAGCTGGCGCTTGAAGCGATCGAGCGCGCGCGCGACGTCGGCGCCCTCGAAGCGGATCGTGCCGGCGTCGGCGCTGAGAAAGCCGTAGAGCATCCGGAGCGTCGTCGTCTTGCCGGCGCCGTTGGGGCCGAGCAGCCCGAGCACCTGACCGGCGTGACAGGTGAGATCGACGCCGTCCACGACCAGACGTCCGCCCAGGCGCTTGACGAGCGCGCGCGCTTCGAGGAGCGGGGGCATGCCGGTCATTGTACGGGCTCACGCCCCTGCCCGGGCGCGTTCAGCCGACGCCGGGATGCAGGCTCAGGCGCCGACCTCCTGATGAGCGGTGCAGGCGCATTCGGGTTGGTGATAGCGCCCGTTGCCCTCGACCAGACCGCCCTGGCCGTACATGTTCCGCGGGCGCACCCAGTCGGCCAGCGTGTTGTAGGGGCCGTGCTCGCCGCGGCCTTTCGGCGTCGCGTCGAGATACCGATAGATACCGAGGAACTCCTCGCCGCCGCGCCCGTAGGTGGAGTACGTGTGAAAGATCTGACCGGTGTCGTCCTTGGCGAAGACGCTGTCGCCGGAGAGATCCTCGAGCGGCGGCGCCCCATATTCGTAGTTGTAGAAGGCGCGACCCGCCGCGATGTCGTTGGGCGTGAACGAGACGTGGAAGTCGTAGTTGAACTCGGAGTGGTACGACGAGACCCACGTGAAGCGCCATCCCATCCGCTTGCGAACGACCTCGATCTCCCTGATCGGCGCGCGCGCCACCGCGACGTAGGAGACATCGTGGTTCTGCAGGTGCAGCAGCGCGCCCTCGATCTGGTCGACCTCGAGCGAGCATCCCACGCACTGGCTGATCTGGCCCGGGCCCATCATGAAGTGCTTGACGAAGAGCTGGCTGCGTCCGTCGAAGAGCTCGGCCAACGTCACCGTGCCCTGAGGGCCATCGAAGACGTATTGCTTGTCCACCTTCACCCACGGCAGCGCGCGGCGCTCGGCGGCCAGCCGATCGCGGAAGCGCGTGAGCTCTTTCTCTTTCGCCAGAAGGGCTTTGCGGGCTTCGAGCCATTCCCCGCGAGAGACGATCTTCGGCGTGTTCATCGGGTGGTCCCCTTCCTCTCCTGATGTGGTTCTCTCGCTATGTGGTCGAATGGGCTCGCCCGCGATCGACACCGCGGACGCCGCCGGATCAGTCCGACAGCTCGGCCAGGCGCCGATCCAGGAAGCGCCGCTGGGGCTCTTGCCGCGTGAGCGCGAGCGCGCGCTCGTAGGACAGGCGGGCGTCGCCGGCCTTCCCGAGCCGCCGGCAGAGCTCGGCGCGCGCCGAGTGGGCCAGCGCATAATCGGCGAGGTCGCCGCGTTCCAGGATCGTGTCGATCAGGGCCAGTCCCGCCATCGGCCCGTCGCGCATGGCGACCGCGACCGCGCGGTTCAGCTCGACGACGGGCGACGGTGCCGCCCGCATCAGCACGTCGTAGAGCCCGACGATCTGCGACCAATCGGTCGCCGCGGCGGCCGGCGCCTCCGCGTGCACCGCGGCGATCGCCGCCTGCAAGGTGTACGGGCCGATCCGGCGCGAGGCGAGCGCCCGGTCCACGAG
>DATEMW010000104.1:0-7453 GCA_035275385.1 Candidatus Methylomirabilota bacterium
GCTCGAGCACCCGCGCTCGGTCTTCCAGCTCCTGCGCAAGCACTACTCGCGCTACACGCCCGACGTGGTGGCCTCGATCACCGGCATCCCGCCGGAGCAGTTCCTCGAGATCGCCAAGATCGTCGGCGAGACCGGCCGCCCCGACAAGGTGATGACCGTCGTCTACGCGGTCGGGCTCACGCATCACACGACCGGCGGTCAGCTCATCCGCACGGCCGCCATCCTGCAGCTCCTGCTCGGCAACATGGGCCGTCCGGGCGGCGGCATGAACGCCGAGCGCGGTCACGCCAACATCCAGGGCAACACCGACAACGCGATCTCGTGGGAGATCCTGCCCGGCTATCTGCGCATTCCGGCGCCGGGCCAGAAGAACCTCAACGACTACGTGAGCCAGAGCGCGCCCAAGAAGTTCGACTCGAATTCGTGGAACTTCTTCGGCACGAACTACCGCAAGTTCATGGTCAGCCTGCTGAAGACCTGGTACGGCGACAAGGCGACCGACAAGAACGAGTACGCGTTCGAGTTCATTCCCAAGCCGGCCACCAACTCGTCGTGGATCTCGATCTACGACCAAGCCCTCAAGAAGAAGATGGAAGGTCTGATCCTGTCGGGCATGACGGCGACCAGCATCGGTCCCGACGCCAACCAGGTGATGACGGCGCTCGGCAATCTCAAGTGGCTGGCGGTGATGGACCCGCTGCCGACGACCAGCTCGGAGTTCTGGCGGCGGCCGGGCGCGGATCCCAAGACGATTCAGACCGAAGTGTTCATGATCCCGAGCACGCACTGGATCGAGAAGGACGGCTCCTTCGTGAACAGCGGCCGCTGGATGCAGTGGAAAGAAGCCGCGATCACGCCCGAAGGCGCGCGTCACGATCACTGGGTCCTGGCTGACGTTTTCGCGCGCGTGAAGAAGCTCTACGCGCAGCAAGGCGGGAAGTATCCCGATCCGCTGATGGCCTTGACCTTGAACTACAAGGATCCGTTGAAGCCTGAGCTGGACGAGCTCGGCCAGGAGATCAACGGGTTCGATCTGACGACCGGCAAGCGGATGGCGACGTTCGGCGCCCTCAAGGACGACGGCACGACCACCGCCGGCAACTGGATCTACACCGGCTCGTATCCCGAAGCCGGCAATCTCTCGAAGCGCCGCGCCGGCGTCCAGGATCCGAAGAAGAACGATCCGACCGGCATGGACTTCTATCACGGCTGGGCGTGGAGCTGGCCGCTCAACCGCCGCGTCATGTACAACCGCGCCTCGGCCGACGTCAACGGCAAGGCGTGGGACCCCGCGCGTCCAGGCATCGTGTGGGACGCGACCGAGAAGAAGTGGAAGGGCGACGTGCCCGACTATCCGCCGACGATGGATCCCAAAGATCCCAAGCGGTGGGGGCCGTTCATCATGAACGGTGAGGGCGTCGGCCGGCTGTTCTCGAGCTCGATGCTCGACGGGCCGTTCCCAGAGCACTACGAGCCGGTCGAGTCGCCGGTCGAGAACCCGCTGCATCCCAAGCAGTCGGAGTCGCCGGTGGTGTTCCTCTACGACAAGCAAGCCGGCCGCGAGAACCGGTTCGGCACCGCGAAGGACTATCCGTACATCGCGACCAGCTATCGCCTCACCGAGCACGAGCATTACGTCACCCAGCACGTGCCGGCGCTCGTCGGGCTCCAGCCCAAGCCGTTCGTCGAGATCCCGGAAGAAGTCGCGAAGGAAAAGGGCATCCAGACCGGCGACCGCGTTCGTGTCAGCTCCAAGCGCGGCAAGCTCGAGGTGCTGGCGGTCGTGACCAAGCGGCTGGGCGGCCTCGAGGTCAACGGCAAGAAGGTCTATCACATCGGCATTCCGATTCACTGGGGCTTCGTCGGCATCGCGGCCGACCGGGATCCGACGAAGGGCGCCAACTGGCTCGCCAACGCGCTGACGCCGTTCGTGGGCGACGCCAACTCGCGGACGCCGGAGTTCAAGGCGTTCCTGGTGAACATCGAGAAGATTGGATGAACGAGGTCGCCATCGCATCGGTGACGAGTGAGACCTGGGCCCGGCGGCGACGCCGGGCCCGAGAGCTCGCGGAGCGCTATCCGTTCGCCGGCGAGCTGCTGCGTCTCTACGAGGCGCTGGTCGACGTGCAGGAGTCCGCGTTCTTGAGGGCGAGGGACGATCGACCCGAGCCCGGCCGCGTCGCCGGCTACGCGGCCGAACGCATCATGCGTGACGTGGCCGAGGCTACGATGAACGCTGGACCTCCGGCGCTGGCGGCGGCCGTGCGGGACCGGCTGCGCGACGACAGCCCGGCCGAGCTCGTGAGCCGCTGGCTCGCGGGCGAGCGCCAGGACGCCGTCGACGAATACCTGGCGCGGGCCGCCTCGGCGCCCGTGCTCGAAGCTCTGGGGCCGGCGGCGGCTCGAGCGTGCCCCGGCGAGCGGGCCGAACGCACCTGCGCGCGGTGCGGCGGCCTCCCGCAGCTCTCGTACTTGACCGACGCCGGCGAGACGCTCGTGAGCGGGCCGCGGCTGCTGCTGTGCTGCCGCTGCGGCGAGAGCTGGGCCTACCAGCGCATGACGTGCGTGGGCTGCGGCGAGGAGAGCACCAGCAAGCTCCCGATCTTCGCGGACGCCGAGCGCTTCCCGCATCTGCGCGCCGACGCCTGCGAGACCTGCAAGCAGTACGTGATCACGATCGATCTTCGCAAGGAGCCGCAGGCCGTGCCGGTCGTCGACGAGCTCGTCGCGCTGCCGCTCGACCTGTACGTCAAGGAGCGCGGCTTCACGAAGATCGTGCCCAATTTGATGGCGATCGGATAGGAGAAGAACCATGGCGCGAACGGTCGGCTTCTTCACCGACACGACGCTCTGCATCGGCTGCAAAGCCTGCGAGGTGGCGTGCAAGGAGTGGAACCAGCTCCCGGGGCACGCGCCCGCGTTCGGCGACGGCTATGACAACACCGGCCAGCTCGACGAGCAGAACTGGCGCCACGTCCAGTTCCACGAGCGCACCACCCCGAAGGGCGGCGTCGCGTGGAACATGATGAGCGACGTCTGCAAGCACTGCACGCAGGCGAGCTGCATGGAAGTGTGCCCGACCAACGCGATCATCAAGACCGAGTTCGACACGGTCTACATCCAGCCGAGCGTCTGCAACGGCTGCCGCGACTGCATCGCGGCGTGTCCGTATCACGTCATCGGCTTCGACGAGGCGAGCGGCCTGGCCAGGAAGTGCACGTTCTGCTACGACCGGCTGCAGGCCAACCTGCTGCCGGCCTGCGCCAAGGCGTGCCCGACCGAGTCGATCAAGTTCGGCGATCTCGGCACGATGCGCGAGATCGCCGGCGCGCGGCTCAACCAGCTGCGCGGGCAGGGGATGGCCGAGGCGCGCCTCTACGGCGACAAGGAGTACGGCGGGCTGCACGCGCTGTTCCTCCTGACCGACAAGCCGGAGGCCTACGGGCTGCCGAACGCTGAGAACGCGGTGCTGCCGAGCCGGAACAACATCCGCAACTATCTGGGGTCGGTCGTCACCGCCGCGATCGGGGTCGTCGGCGCCGTGTTCGCGTTCCGCGAGCGCGGCGGGAAGGGGTAGCGGCGATGCCTCAGCACTTCGTCGCTCCGCCGCAGTGGGAGTGGTACATCGTCTGGTACTTCTTCCTGGGTGGCCTCGCAGGCGGCGCCTACGCACTCGGCGCGATCCTGCGACTGATGGGCGATCAGCGCGACGCGCCGGTCTCGCGAATCGCCTTCCTGCTGACCTTCCCGCTCCTGGCGATCTGCCCGATCTTGCTGACGCTCGATCTCGGGCGGCCGCTCAGGTTCTGGCACATGATGATCGACAGCCGGACCTTTACCCTCAACTTCAAGTACTGGTCGCCGATGTCGGTCGGCGTCTGGGTCCTGCTCGTGTTCAGCCTGTTCGCGTTGATCTCGTTCCTGGAGGCATTCGGCACCTGGCGCAGCGGGAAGGCGCCATTCTTGACCGGCGGGCTCGGGCGGCTGTTCATGATCGTCGGCGCCTTCTTCGGGCTGTTCCTCGCCGGCTATACCGGCGTGCTCCTGAGCGTGAGTAACCAGCCGGTCTGGAGCGACACGTGGGCGCTCGGCGGGCTGTTCCTCGCCTCGGGCCTCAGCGTGGCGGCCGCGGCGCTGACGCTCATGACGCGGCTCGGTCGCCACGAGGCGAGCGCCGAGGCCAAGCTCACGCGGGTCGACCGGTACTTCACGGTCCTCGAGCTCGTGCTGCTCGTCGCGTTCTTCGTGAGCCTCGGCGCGGTCGGCTCCCAGTTCCTGCAGCCGCGCTGGCTAGCGCTCTGGGTGGTCGTGCTGATCGGCATCCTGGTGCCGCTCGGGCTCCACCTCGCGAGCGCGCGGAGAACGCCGGCCCTGCTCGCCGCCGTCCTGACGCTCGTCGGCGGCCTGGCGCTTCGGATCGTCGTCGTGTTCGGCGCGCAGATGTAGGCGAGCCGCCCGGCTCGAGCGGTTGTCATGCTGAAGATCGGCGTCCGGCTACCCCGGCAGTTCGAAGACTCCGGCGACTACCTCGCCGACGCTCGCGCCATGGAATCGGCGGGCGCCGATTCGCTGTGGCTCGGCGACGACGGCTACGACCCCTGGCTCCTGCTCGCCGGCATGGCGACCATCACCAGCCGCATCCGCCTGATCGCTCCCGTCTCGAGCGCCGAGCGGCGCGCGGTGGCCGAGCTCGGCGGTCGCGTCGCCACCCTGAGCCGCCTGTCACGCGGGCGCATGGCGCTGGCGGTCAGCGGCGTCGCCGAGAGCCCCGCCGGAGTCGACGAGGTCATCGCGCTGGCGCGGCGCTCGCAGTGCGGCGTGATCCTCGAGGCCGCGGGCGATCGCGGCGTGGGGCACGCCGATGGCCTGGTCGGCTTCGACGAGTCACCCGAGCTGTTCCGCGCCGCGGTCGAGCGCGTCACGAAGCTCCGCGAGCGCGAACGGCTCACCGGCCCGTTCGAGCTGTGGGCCGCGCTCAAGATGCCCGACGATCGCGAGACGTGGCGACGGGTGCGCCGCGACTACGAAGAGGCCGGCGCCACCGGCATCATCATGCCGCTCGATTCCCGGCTGCTCGATCTGCTCCGCAACGGCGACGAAGAAGAGGATCGCTCCGACCTGACCCTGTCTCAGGGCTGAGCCCGGCTCAGCCGCGCGCCACCAGCCGAACGACTTCGCTCATGTCGGTCGCCTGCTCGAGGCCGGCGACCGCGCCGACGATCGCGGATGCCGTCCGCGTATCGAGGACGGTCGCGGTGTACCGGGTGAACTTCTCGACGACGTCGACCCACGTGAACGGATCGGCCGGTGAGCCCTTGTGCGGTCGCGTGCTGAGGGTGTGGCGCCGCCCCGCGCACTCGAGGACGATCTCGGCCGGCCAGAAGCCGGGCACCTCGTGCTTGGTCTCCTCGAGCGGCGAGAGCTCGATCCGGCGCGCGAGCTCGCGCACGAGCGGGTCGGCGACCGCCTTGTCGTCGTACGCGAGCGGATCGGAGAGGTCGCGGGCGAGCGCGACCGCGACGGTGAAGGGCAGGCTGTACTGTCCGCCGAGCACGTCGTTGGGCTCACGCGCGGCGTGTCGCTCCTCCATGATGCGTGCCGCGCCGCGGACCGCCACGCGCGTGATCGCCCGCGCATCGATCGGCTGCTCGCGCTTGAGCTCCTGGATCGCCTGGACCACCGCCTGCTGGGTCACGTGGGTCGCGTACGACTTGTGCGACGGGGGCTCGATCGCCCACTCGCTCCCGAGCCCGGCCACGAGCCGGTCGATCCGCGGCGGCGTCGAGAACGCGTTGAAGTAGCCCGACCGGCCCTCGAGCACCGTGGCCGGGCCGCGCACGCCTTCTCGGGCCAGGAGCGCGCTCTCGAGCCCGAGCTGCGCGGCGCGGCCCAGATGCAGCCGCTTGGTGTCGCCGCCGCTCCACGCGAACTCCAGGAGACCCCCGCTCGACGAGCCGGCCAGGCCGAGCGCGTCGGTCAGCCGCGCCTCGTCGAGACCGTAGAGCCTGCCGACGGCGGCCGCGGAGCCGAACGGGCCCTGCGTGCCCGGGTTGTGAAAGCCGCGCACGGTCTCGAGGCCGACGGCGGTGCGCGCGATGCGCGCGGAGACCTCGAAGCCGAGAGCCAGCGCCGTGAGGAACGCGATGCCGTCGAGCCGCAGGCACTCGCACACCGCGAGCGCCGCCGGCAGCACCGTACCGCTCGCGTGCGATCCGGTGAGCGGCTCGCACTCGAACGCACCGATCAGGACGCCGTTGGCGAAGGCCGCGCGCGAGACGTCCGTGCGCCAGTCCGCGTGAACGACCGACGCTTCCGGCGTGCCGCCGAGCGCCCGGATCGTCGCCACGATCCGCTGGGCCCACGGCTGGCGCGTGCCGACCAGGGCAGCCGCGAACGTGTCGAGCACCGCGATCTTGAGGTGCTCGACCAGCGGGCGCGGCAGGTCGGAGAACTTCGTGTCGGCCACGAACCGGGCGAGCGTTCGCGTCTCGTTCATGCGCTAGAGAAAATGGTAAGCTCCCGTCCACCTATGAGCAACGAGCTTTGTTTCTCCACGGCAGTCGAGCTGGCGCGCCGCATCCGCGCGCGCGAGGTGTCGGTCACCGAGGTCGTCCAGGCGCATCTGGCGCAGATCGAGCGGGTGAACCCGAAGGTGAACGCGATCGTCACGCTCACCGCGGAGCGCGCGCTCGCCGAGGCGCGCGAAAAGGACGCGGCGCTCGCGCGCGGCGCCGCGACGGGCCCGCTGTTCGGCCTGCCCGTCGTGCACAAGGATCTGGTTCCCACACGCGGGATCCGGACCACGTACGGGTCGCGGATCTACCGCGACAACGTCCCCGACCAGGACGCGTTGCTGGTGGAGCGGCTGCGCGCCGCCGGCGCCGTCACCATGGGCAAGACCAACACGCCCGAGTTCGGCGCGGGCTCGCAGACCTTCAACGAGGTCTTCGGCCGCACGCTGAACCCGTACGACCTCACGAAGACGTGCGGCGGCTCGAGCGGCGGCGCCGCGGTGTCGCTGGCGTGCGGGCTGGTGCCGATCGCCGACGGCAGCGACACCGGCGGCTCGCTGCGCAATCCCGCGAGCTTCTGCAACGTGGTCGGGCTGCGGGGCTCGGTCGGCCGCGTACCGGCCTGGCCCACGGACTCGCCGTGGGGAACCCTGCACGTGCCGGGCGCGATGGCGCGCACCGTGGCGGACCTGGCGCTGATGCTGAGCGCGATGGCTGGGCCGGATCGGCGCTCGCCCGTGGCGATTGCCCAGCCGGGCGACCGCTTCCGGGGCGACCTCGGCCGCGACTTCAACGACGTCCGCGTCGCGTGGAGCCGCGATCTCGGGGGCTTGCCCGTGGACCGGCGGGTGACGAAGGTCCTCGAGGCCCAGCGCGGTACCTTCGAGACGCTCGGCTGCCGGGTCGAGGACGGGGAGCCCGATCTCACCGACGCCGGCAAC
>DATEMW010000105.1:0-2641 GCA_035275385.1 Candidatus Methylomirabilota bacterium
AGAAGCAGCGCAAGGCCGCGGCGCTCGCCGAGGAGGAAGCCCGGCAAAAGCGCATCCGCGAGGTCAACGACAAGGTCAAGAATCTGTAGTTGGGGGCGTGGCGGAACGGCAAACGCTAAAGGCTTAAAACCTTTTGTCCCCTCGGGGACTTGCAGGTTCGAATCCTGCCGCCCCTACCAATGCCTCTAGTTTCGAGACCGCCGAATCCAATAACTCTCGACCACTCAGCGTACAGCTACTTACTCGGGATGTATCTTGGCGATGGCTGCATCTCCCGCTCGCGTCTGACGTATCGCCTCGAGATCTCGTTGCATCAACGTCAAACGTCGGCGATCGAGCGTGTTGCGGGCGCGATTACGGCGCTGCGTCCTGGACGACCGGTTGGATTTCGCCGTCGCGGAGCGGTCACGATCGTCAATGCCTACTCCAACGCATCGGCCTCGCCGAGCCAATCGCATGACCGCCTCGATTGCGCGGCGGCCTGACGTCGCGACATTAGACGAGCTGTTCGCGTACCCGTGGAGCAGGGAACCGGGCGTTGCGCGTGAAAGTCTGCTTCTAAGTCCGTGATATCCTTCGTTGTGTGCTGCCTCTCGTGATTAGCTCGCCGGGCGCGATTGCCTTCCAGATCGGCCCCGTCGTCATTCGCTGGTACGGCATTCTCATGGCCACCGCGATCGTCGTCGGGCTCTGGGTCGGCTATCGTCAGGCCAAGCGCGACGGACTGCCGGCCGACGACATCATCAGCGCCGGACAGTGGGCGATCCTCGCGGGCCTCGCGGGCGCGCGCGTCTACGAGGTCATCTTCAACTGGGATTACTACGGCCGTTACCCTTCGAAGATCATCGCGGTGTGGGAGGGCGGCCTCGCGATGCACGGTGGGCTGATCGTGGGCCCGCTGGTCGGCGCCTGGCTCGCGTACCGGTGGCGGCTGCCGATCCTGCGCGGGCTCGATATCGCCGCGCCGTCGATGGTGCTGGGGCAGGCGATCGGCCGCTGGGGGAATTTCTTCAACGAGGAAGCGTTCGGGCGTCCGACGGATCTGCCATGGAAGCTCTACATCTCGCCAGAGCACCGGCCGCTCGGCTACGCGCAGTTCGAGTACTTCCATCCGACGTTCCTCTACGAGTCGCTGTGGGACCTCGTGGTGTTCCTGCTGCTCGCCTTCGTGCTGCGCTCGCGGCTCCGGGACCGTCCCGGCGCGCTGTTCTTCGCGTACATCGGGCTCTACTCGGTCGGCCGCTTCGCGATCGAAGCGCTCCGGCTCGATAGCTTCTGGCTCGGGCCGCTCCGCGTGCCTCAGCTCGCGAGCGTGATCGGCGTGCTCGTCGCGGCTCTGGGCATGGCCTGGGCGAGCCGTCGCGCCGCCGGCGCCCAGCTCAGCGCGCGCGCCACGAGTCCACGAGGCTGATCTCGCCGGCGCCGGGCGCATAGCGCCCGCGCGCATACACCGAGGCGCATACTGGAAACCGAGGGGATGGCATGCGCCTCGAGCGTTTGGGTCCGTATCTCTGGCAGGTTCCGCGCGACGAAAGCCGCGGCATGCGCGTGCCCGGCCTGGTCATCGCGGACGATCGCCTGATCGAGTCGATTCGCTCGGACGCCTCGCTCGAGCAGATCGCCAACGGCGCCACCTTGCCGGGCATCGTGAAGGCCGCGATGGCGATGCCGGACATCCACCAGGGCTACGGGCTGCCGGTGGGCGGTGTCGTCGCGACCGACGCGCGTCACGGCGTCGTGAGCCCGGGCGCGATCGGCTTCGACATCAACTGCGGCGTGCGCCTGCTCGCCACCTCGCTGCGCTCTGACGCCATCGCCGACCGCATGGAAGCGCTCGTCGACGCGCTCTACGCCGCGATTCCCACGGGGGTGGGCTCGCGCAGCGAGCTCACGCTCGATGACAAAACGCTCGACCGGGTGCTCGAGCGCGGCGCGGCGTGGGCGGTCGGCGCTGGATACGGCGAAGTCGGAGACCTGCAGCGGATCGAGTCCGGGGGCGGGCTCGACGGCGCCGCGCCCGAGGACGTGTCGTCGCGCGCGCGCGAGCGCGGCCGGCGTCAGCTCGGCACCCTCGGCTCGGGGAATCACTTCCTCGAGGTGCAGACCGTCGAGGTGGTCTACGACGCGGGCGCGGCGCGCGAGCTCGGCATGAGCGAGGGGCAGCTGACGATCATGATCCACACCGGCTCGCGCGGGCTTGGTCACCAGGTGTGCACCGACTATCTCGACGTGATCGGCAAGGCGCTCCGCCGCTACGGCATCACGGTGCCCGACCGTCAGCTCGCGTGCGCGCCCGTCGACTCCGACGAGGCGCAGGCCTACCTCGGCGCCATGCGCGGCGCCGCCAATTTCGCCTTCGCCAACCGCCAGCTCCTGGCGCACTGGACGCGCGACGTCTTCGAGCGCACGCTGGGCCTGGCCCCGCGCGAGCTCGGCATGCGGTCCGTCTACGACGTCGCGCACAACATCGCCAAAGAGGAAGAGCACGAGGTCGACGGCGCGCGGCGGCGGCTCATCGTCCACCGTAAAGGCGCGACCCGCGCGTTCCCGGGCCAGCCCGTGCTCGTGCCGGGCGACATGGGACGCTACTCATATCTGCTGATCGGCACCGAGCAGGCGATGCGCGAGACGTTCGGCAGCA
>DATEMW010000106.1:0-7868 GCA_035275385.1 Candidatus Methylomirabilota bacterium
CCGGGGCCCGCGGCATCCGTACACGAAGGCGCTCTTCGCGGCGGCGCTGCCGGCCGATCCGGATGCGCCGCGCGACGACATGATCTTGACCGGCGAGGTGCCGTCGCCGATCGATCCGCCCTCCGGCTGCCACTTCCATCCACGCTGCCCGTTCGCGATGGAGCAGTGCTCGCGGGTGGCGCCCGAGCTCAAGGCGGTCGCGCCGGAGCATCTCGTGTCCTGCCACCTCTACTAGATCGGAGGTCGTCCATGGCTCGTCGCATTCTCCATCCGTCCGATTTTTCCAGCGCCTCGCGCGCCGCGTTTCGCAAGGCGATCGACATGGCCAAGGCGAGCCGCGCCGAGCTGCTACTCGTGCACGTCGTCAGCCCGGTCGTGCCGGTACCCGGCGACGGCTACGTCTCGCCGGAGATGTACGACCAGCTCTCCGCGTCGAGTCGAGCCTGGGCGCAGAAGCGACTCGATAGCCTGGTGGCGCAGGCCAAGAAATCGCGGGCCCGCGTGAAGGGCTTCATCCTGGAGGGCGCGGCGAGCGACGAGATCGTGCGCTTCGCGCGGGCTCGCCGGGTCGAGCTGATCGTGATGGGGACGCACGGACGAAAAGGGATCGCGAAGCTCTTCGTCGGCAGCGTGGCCGATCGCGTCGTCGCCGCCGCCACGTGCCCGGTGCTGACCGTCCGCGGCAAATAGCCGCGCGCTGCGCACCGGCGATCAAGCGCAGGGTGCTGGAGCGGGCCGGGAGCGCGCCGGCCTAGGCGGCGGGTGTGGTGGGCTCCGCCGTGGTCAGTCCCGCCGTGGTCGGCGCCGGCACGAGGACCATCCAGCGGGGCAGCGCGTGCCGCCAGCGCCAGAGGTATGCGGCGAAGAGGATCCCGATCATGGCGCCCGCGACGATGTCCGAGAGATAGTGACGCTCGAGGTAGACGCGCCCGAGCGCGATGGCGGCGGCGAGCGCGTAGGCCGGCGCGGCCACGCGAGGATAGGCCGAGGCGAAGATCGTCGCGACCGCGAAGACCGAGGTGGCGTGGCCCGACGGAAACGAGTCGACGTCGGGCCTGAAGCCGGGTCCGAGCACGGCCATGCTTGCCAGCCCGGCGTCGGGGCGCGCGCGGCCGACCAGGTGCTTGATCGCGAATTCCGTGATCCCGGCGCACGAAAACGTCAGCGCGGCCAGCCAGGCCGTATCGCGGAGGCGCGCGTAGCCGAGTCCACGACAGATCACGGTGAGCGCGACGCACGCGACCAGGAGGGTCGCGCCCGCGCCGATGGGATTGATCAGGCCGACGAGCGCGTCGAGAGCCGGATGCTTCCAGTGCGGCGCCCAGGTCCGAAGACGAGGGTCGACGAGGAGTGCCGCGACCACGACCGACAACACCATGCCGACCGGCGCCAGCCACGACGGGCCGCCCGCCCTGCGATTCATCCGCAGCAGTATAGCGGATGATGGGGCGGGCTAGCGCACCGTCCGGCGCTTTCGCCGCGCGATGGCCGTCACGCCGATCGACGTGTGGTCGCCATCACCGCGAAATTGGGCCGCCCCAGGCTGGCGATGATCCAGCTGAGTCCGATGTGAGTCAGGAAATGCAGTCCGTTCAGCATGCGATCGATGGTAGAACGACAGTCAGGTGAGCAGTACCCAGACTCCGATCGCGACGAAGCCGAGTCCAGCCACCATTCGCAGGATCCTGGGTGAAACCCAGTCACCCGCGAGGGTGCCCACGATCACCGCCAGCGCGGTCGAGAGCACCAGCGCCGCCGCCGCCGCGAAGAACACGCCGAGCTTGGACGACGTCCGGTCGGTAGCGAACAATAAGGTAGCAAGCTGGGTCTTGTCGCCCAGCTCGGCGACCAGGACGCTCGCAAAGACGACCACGTACGTTTTCATGGGATCACTGTAGCCGAGACCGGCTCGAGGAAGGGCTATGCCGTCCACGCCGCACGTCGAACAGCATTTCAAGTCCGGGCTGGTCGTGCGAGACACCGTGATCGGCCTGTCGGACGGCCTCACGGTGCCGTTCGCGCTGGCCGCCGGGCTCACCGGCGCCGTCGACTCGACCGCACTGGTGGTGACGGCGGGCTTGGCCGAGATCGCGGCCGGAGCGATCGCCATGGGGCTCGGCGGCTATCTGGCCGGCAAGAGCGACGTCGAGCACTACGCGAGCGAGCGTCACCGCGAGCAGCTCGAGATCGAGCAGAAGCCGGACGTCGAGGCGATGGAGGTGACGGAGCTCCTCCAGGCGCACGGGCTGACCCCCGAGGAGAGCGCGCCCGTCGTCGCGGCCCTGCGCAGGCGGCCCGAGGCGTGGCGCGACTTCATGCTGCGGTTCGAGCTCGGGCTCGAGAAGCCCGATCCCCGGCGCGCCGTCCGGAGCGGCGCCGTCATCGCAACGGCCTACGTCGCCGGCGGTCTCATTCCGCTCGCGCCTTACATGCTCCTGCCGAGCGCGACGGCGGCGCTGCCGTGGTCGATCGCGGTCACCGGCGGCGCGCTGGCCGTGTTCGGCTGGATCAAGGGACGGCTCACGGGAACGCGGCCGGTGCGCAGCGGGCTGCAGACCTTGCTGATCGGCGGCCTCGCCGCCGCGGCCGCGTTCCTGATCGCCCGCGCGCTCACGTAGCTCGCCGCGCGCCCCGCCGGCCTACACGGCGAGGTCCGTCGACTTGATCCGCTTGACGCCGGCGCCGAGCATGTCTTTCCACGCCTTGGCCAGCGAGCCGTCGGCGTCGATCCCGCGGCAGGCGTCCTCGATCACGAGGGCCCCGAAACCTGCCTTGCGCGCGTCCATCGCCGACCACGCCACGCAGAAGTCGGTCGCGAGGCCCACGAGGAACACCTGCGTGAGCCCGCGATCTTTCAGGTAGCCCGTCAGCCCCGTCGGCGTCTTGCCGTCGGCTTCGTAGAACGCCGAGTACGAGTCGATGTGCTTGCGGTAGCCCTTGCGGATGATGAGCTCGGCATGCGGGATGCGGAGATCCTTGTGCAGGTCGGCGCCCGGCGTGCCCTGCACGCAGTGATCGGGCCAGAGGACTTGCGTGCCGTAGGGCAGCTGCGTCGTCTCGAACGGCTTCTTGCCCGCATGCGACGACGCGAACGAGACGTGACCGGGCGTGTGCCAGTCCTGCGTGAGCACGACGTGCTCGAACGAGGTCGCCAGGCGGTTGATGAGCGGGATGATCTGATCGCCTTCCTTCACCGCCAGCGAGCCGCCCGGGGTGAAGCAGTTCTGTACGTCGATGACGAGGAGAACGTCTTGCGCGGTCGGCTTCATCTTGCTGCCTCCGGTCTGAGCCGCAGCCACCCGCGAGCCGCCGGCGAATCCGGCGGCCACGAGGCTCGCGGCCGTGCCTTTGAGGAACTCGCGGCGATCGGTCATGATCATTTTCGTCCTCCGTCGAGCGCGTGTCATCTCGTGCTTGCCTGGCCCGGTCGGCTCGACACCGGGATTCTGCGACGATCGATGCCCCGGCGTCCAGCGGCTCGCGGTCAGCGGTGGCCGTGCGCGCCGGGCAAGAGCTCTTCGATCAGCGCCCGCATCTCCCGGCTGTCCCACTCGCGGGCGCCCACGACCATCCCGGTGACGTCGCCGCCGGGGCGCACGATGAAGGTGGCCGGCAGCGCGGTGACACGCCAGTGGCCCGACGTCTGCGCGTCGGGGTCGAGCAGGATCGGAAACGTGAGCTTCAGGTTGCGCACGTAGGGCTCCAAGAGATTGCGCGGGGCGCCGCGATCGACCGACACGCCGAGCACGACGAGGCCGCGCTCGCGATACCGTCGCCACAGCGCTTCCAGGGACGGCATCTCGAGCGTGCAGGGCCCGCACCACGTCGCCCAGAAGTTCAGGACCACGAGCTTGTCGCGATGGTCGGCGAGGGAGGCCTGCGCGCCGTCCAAGGTGGCGAGGGCGAGCGCCGGGGCCTGCTGGCCTTCCTTGAGCTCGGCGACGCCGGCCTTCTCGAACGCGTCGAGAGCCGCGTGATCGGCGTGATGGCCGCCTTCCTCGCCGGCGCGGCGCATCGGCAGGAACCAGATGACCAGGCCCAACAGCCCGAGTGCGAGGACGGCGCGGATCAGCGTGTCGCGCCCGTGGGCGCCGAGGATCGCGTTAGACGCCCAGCTTCTCACGCGTCACCGGGCTCTCGCGCAGCTCGTGAGAGGAGGCTTCGAAGACGATCGAGCCCTTCTCCATGATGTAGCCCCGGTCGCACACGGAGAGCGCCACGCGCGCGTTCTGCTCGACCAGCAGCACCGTCACGCCGAGCCGCTTGAGCTCCCCGATCATGTCGCGGATGTGCCGGATGAACGCCGGCGCCAGCCCCTGCGTGGGCTCGTCCATCAGGATGAGCCGGGCGCCGGCCATCATCACGCGCGCGATCGCGAGCATTTGCTGCTCGCCGCCCGAGAGCGTCTTGCCCGGCTGCTCGATCCGCTCGCGCAGCCGCGGAAAGTGATGGAACACCTCGTCCAGGCGACGGCGCCGCACCGCGGCCGACCGGTCGGGAGCGGCCGAGAGGCCGAGCTCGAGGTTCTCGCGCACGCTGAGCCCGGGGAAGATGCGCCGATTCTCCGGGACGAATCCGACCCCGAGCCGCGCGATCTCGTGCGGGGCGCGGCGCGCGAGGTCGACGCCCTCGAACTCGATCGAGCCGCGCCAGGGCGCGAGGAAGCCGATCGCGGTTTTCATCAAGGTCGTCTTGCCCATGCCGTTACGGCCGAGCAGCGCCACCGCCTCGCCGGCGCGCACCTCGAGCGAGACGCCGAAGAGAATCGGCGTCGCCCCATATCCGGCGTGGACTTCCGTGATTTTCAACATGGGGGACCCTCGACGGGCTCCCCAAGCCCCCCGCGCTCGGAAGCGCCCCGGCGGAGCCGTGGCGCTCCTCGGGTATGCGATGTGGTCAACACGCTAGCTCTCCGGTGGCCCCAGATAGGCTTCGATCACGTGCGGGTCGTTCCTGATCTGCTCGGGTGGTCCCTCGGCGATCTTCTCGCCGAAGTGCAGGACCGCCACCTGGTCGGAGATGCCCATGACCACCGACATGTCGTGCTCGATCAGCAGCACGGTGAGGCCGCGCGCCGCCGCGATCTGTCTGATCAGCGCCGTCGCTTCCTTGGTCTCGCCCGGCGTCATGCCCGCCGTCGGCTCGTCGAGCAAGAGGAGCGTGGGCTCGGTCGCGAGCGCCAGACAGATCTCGAGATAGCGCTGCTCACCGTGCGAGAGGTTCTCGGCCAGCTCGTCGCGCTTGGCGGAGAGCCCGAACGCCTGCAAGAGGTCGCCGACGCCCGTCTCGACGTCGGGCAGACGCCACAGCGACGCGAGCCTGCCCGACTCACGGGCGCGCGACTGCGCGGCGACGCGCACGTTCTCGAAGACCGAGATCTCGGGGAAGATGTTCGTGATCTGGAAGGTCTTGGCGATCCCCAGCCGGTTGATCGTCTCGGGTGGCAGTCCGCCGATGTCCCGGCCGTTGAACCGCACGCGGCCGGCGGTCGGCGTGTGGAGCCCGGAGACCACGTTGAACAAGGTGGACTTGCCGGCGCCGTTGGGCCCGATCACCGAGAAGACCTGGCCGCGGCGCACGGCGAAGCTCACCTTCGACAGCGCCGCGAGCGCGCCGAAGCTTTTGGAGATCGCGTCGACTTCGAGGACTACGCCGTCGTGCGCCATCGGCGGCCGCCGAGGAGCTCGCGGATTCCGAGCAGGCCCTTGGGCATGAACAGGACGATGAAGATCAGCACGAGCCCGATCACGATGAAGTACCAGTCCACGTACGACGAGACCTTTTCCTGCAGCAGGACGAAGAACACGCCGCCGACAACGGGGCCGGCGAGGGTGCCGAGCCCGCCGATCATGACCATGATGATGAACTCGCCGGAGACCGTCCACAGCATGAGGTCCGGTGTCGCGAACGCCGAGCGCCCCGGATAGAGCGCGCCGCCGACCCCGGTGAGCAGCGCCGAGATCATGCAGACGGCCATCTTGTAGCGCTGGACGTTGTAGCCGAGGAACCGCGCGCGGTCCTCGTTTTCCCGGATCGCCACCAGTACCCGGCCGAAGTGCGAGGTGACCAGCACGCGGCAGACGAGGTAGGCGAGCCCCAGGTAGACCAGGACCACGTAGTAGTTGCGCAGCGGCGTGTCGATGGCGAACTCGCCGATGAGGCGGGGCGGCGGCACGCCCTGGATTCCGTCCGAGCCGCCGAAGGTCTGCGTGTAGCGGAAGAACGTGTAGACCACCTCGGCGAAGATGAGCGTGAGCAGGGCGAAGTAGATCCCGCGGCGCGCGGTCGAGAAGAAGCTGACGACCAGCGCGTACAGGCCGACGACCACGATCGCGAACGCCAGGCACGCCCAGAGCGAGAGCACGCCGCGCTCGAGCAGCACGGCACTCGCGTACGCGCCCAGGCCGAAGAACGCGGCGTGACCGAACGAGACCAGGCCGGTGTAGCCCATCAAGAGATCGAGGCTCATCGCGATCGCGCCGAACAGGAGCGCGTCGAAGGCGAGCAGCAGGTAGAACTTCGACATGAAAGGTACCGCGGGCAAGAGCGCCAGCAGCGCCCACACGATCAGCGCGCGCCACGACACGGCCCTACTCAAGGACGCCCTCCCGGCCGAAGAAGCCCCGCGGGCGGACGATCAGGACCACGATCATGATCGCGAAGATCGCGATTGCGACGCGCTGCGGATTCATCCAGAGCGTCAGGAGGCTTTGCGCCAGGCCGATCACGAACGCGGCGATCACCGAGCCGCCCATCGAGCCCATCCCGCCCAGGATCACGACGATAAACGCCAGCAGGATCATCTCGACGCCCATCTGCGGATAGACCGTGAAGACCGGCGCCAGCAGGAGCCCGGCCAGCGCGGCGAGCGCGGCCGAGCCAGCGAACGTCAGGGTGAACACGCGCGGGACGTTGACGCCGAGACCATCGAGCATCTCGGCGTCCTGCACCGCGGCGCGCACGAGGATCCCGGCGCGAGTTCGGGTGAAGAAGAGCCAGATCGCGAGCAGGAGCACCGACGAGGCGGCCAGGAGAAACAGACGGTAGTTCGGATAGGTCATGCCGAGCAGCGGCGTGGACCCGGTGAACGGCGGCAGGATGCGCCGCATGTCGCCGCCCCAGATCTGGCGCGCGCCCTCGCGGAACACCAGCGCCAGACCGAAGGTGAGGATGAGCCCGTAGAGCGGCTCACGGCGATAGAGCGGCCGGAGCGTGGTCACCTCGGTCACGGCGCCGATCGCGCCGACCGCCACCGGCGCGACCAGGAGCGCCAGCCAGAACGAGTGGGTCAGGGACACCACCGCGATGCCCGCGTACGCGCCGAGCATGTAGAGCTCGCCGTGGGCGAAGTTCATGACGCCGAGCAGGCCGAAGATGACGGTGAGGCCCAGTGCCAGCAGCCCCAGCGCGGCCCCGAAGACGAGGCCGTGCAGGAGCTGCGGCAGCAGGACCGCGACGAGGTAGTCCAACGAGCTAGCGCACTATTTCTTCTTGATGTCCCAGGTGAAGTCCTTGATCGGGTCCTGGCCGACCATGGATTCGCCGATCGAGTCCTTGCCCGCGACCACCGCGATCGGCAGGTTCTTGCCGTCCTTGACCTGGTAGAGATGCATGTCCATCACGACCTGGTGGTCTTCCTTGCGGATGCACTGGCGGCCGATGTGGGTATTGTCGACGCACATGCCCTCCTGCGCCTCCGCCACCTTGTCGGAATCGAAGCTCTTCACCTTCTCGACCGCGGCGGCCCAGAACAGCACCGCGTCGTAGGCCCCCGCCATGATGTTGGCGTCGACGCCGAACCTCTTCTTGAACTTGGCGTTGAACGCCTGCATGTTCTTGTCCGGGTTGTAGGCCGAGAAGTGGGCGAG
>DATEMW010000107.1:0-14846 GCA_035275385.1 Candidatus Methylomirabilota bacterium
GAGGAGCAGCCCGACTATCTGGCGATCGCGCTGGATCCGCCGGGGCCGACCTTCCGCGACGCGCTGTCGGCCGACTACAAGGCCACGCGCACCGCGATGCCCGACGACCTGGTCCGCCAGCTGCCGTACGTGCGGCGGCTCTTCGAGGCCCTGCGCACGCCGGTGCTCGAGGTCAAAGGCTTCGAGGCCGACGACGTGCTGGCCACCATCGTCGACAAGGCGCTCGCGCAGCCGGAGATCGAGGTGGTCGTCGTGAGCGGCGACAAGGATCTGCTCCAGCTCGTCGGACCGCGCGTCCGCGTGCTGAGCGTGGCCGGGCGCACCGGCGAGCCCGTGCTGTACGACGAGGCGAAGGTGCGAGAGCGCTGGGGCGTGGAGCCGGGGCAGATCGCGGACGTGCTGGCGCTCATGGGCGACAGCATCGACAACATCAAGGGCGTGCGCGGCGTCGGCGAGAAGACCGCGGTGAAGCTGATCGGCCAGTATGGCTCGGTCGATCGCTTGTACGAGAACCTCACGTTGATCCCCGGCAAGCTGCGCGAGACCCTGGCGGCCGGCCGCAAGGACGCGCTCCTCTCGCGCGAGCTGGCCCTGCTCAACCGTGAGGTGCCGCTCGCCGTCGATCTCGACACGTATCGCCGTGTGGAACCGGACTGGACGAAGCTCCGGCACCTCTGGATGGAGATGGAGTTCACCCGGCTCGTGAAGGAGCTGCCGCCGCCTCCGCCGCAGGCGGCGCCGGAGCCGTCGCAGCGCCTCGAGGGCAGCGCCGCGATCAGCGCGTGGCTCGCGGGCGTTCCCGACGGCGCGCCGGTGGCGCTCGACTGGGCGGGCGAGTCGACGCCGCCCGATCCGCGTATCGGCGGTCTCGCCGTCTTCCATCCGGCGGCCGGTCCGGCCGAGCTCGGCGCCGACGAGTCGCCGTCGCCGTTCGAGGGCCGCGCTCTGATCATCCACGACGCCAAGCCGCTGATCGAGGCGTGGCTCGCCCGGGGCGTCACGCCGCCGGCCGTCCACGACTCGGCGGTCGCCGCGTACCTCTTGAACTCGGCGCGGCAGAGCTACCGGCTCGAGCAGGTCTGCATGGACGCGCTCGGCGAGTACCCGCCCGCGGCGGATCCCGTGCGCGCGTTCGGCGTGCGGGCCGAGTTCACCTGGCGCTACTGGGAGCACGCGGCCGCCGAGCTTCGGACGCGCGAGCTCTGGGGAGTCTACGAAGAGATCGAGCGCCCGCTGGTTCCGGTGCTGGCCCTGATGGAGCGCCACGGCATCCGTGTCGACCCGGCCCGCCTCGAGGCGTTCGCGAAGGAGCTCGAGCGCGATCTCGACAATCTCACGCGCGAGATCTACGAGCTGGCGGGCGGCGAGTTCACGATCGCCTCGCCCAAGCAGCTGGCGCACGTCCTCTTCGAGAAGCTGAAGCTGCCGCCGATCCGGCGCACGAAGACCGGCTACTCGACCGACGCCGACGTGCTGACCGAGCTCGCACTCGGCAACCCGCTGCCGGCCAAGATCCTCGAGCATCGAAGCCTCGCCAAGCTCAAGGGCACGTACGCCGACACCTTGCCCGGGCTCATCAACCCGCGCACCGGGCGGATCCACACGACGTTCAACCAGCTCGTCGCGGCCACCGGGCGGCTCAGCTCGCAAGACCCGAACCTCATGAACATCCCGATCCGCACCGAGCTCGGCCGCCGGATCCGCCAGGCGTTCATCCCCGAGGACGGCTGGCGGTTCGTCGCCGCCGACTACTCGCAGATCGAGCTGCGCATCCTCGCCCATCTCTCCGAGGAACCGGCGCTGATCGAATCGTTCGGCCGCGGCGAGGACATCCACACCCGGACGGCCTCCGAAGTGTTCAAGGTGCCGGCGTCCTCGGTGAACTCGCTGCAGCGCACGATCGCCAAGAGCGCCAACTACGCGATCCTCTACGGCGTCTCGGCGTTCGGCCTGTCGCAGGCGACCAAGATCGATCAGAAAGAAGCGCAGCGCTACATCAGCGACTACTTCGCGACCCACCCGCGCGTGCGCGCGTTCATCGACCGGACGCTCGCCGAGGGGCGCGAACGTGGCCATGTCAGCACGCTGCTCGGCCGGCGCCGGTATTTGCCTGATTTGGGCAGCGGCAACCCGGTGGCGCGCAACGCCGCCGAGCGCATGGCGATGAACGCGCCGGTGCAGGGCACGGCCAGCGACATGATCAAGATCGCGATGGTGCGTGTGCAGGACGCGTTGACGAAGCGCGGGCTTCGCGCCCGGATGCTCCTGCAGGTCCACGACGAGCTTCTCTTCGAGGCGCCGCCCGACGAGGTCGCCGCCGTCGAGGCGCTTGCCCGCGACATCATGGCCGCGGCCCTGCCGCTCAAGGTTCCGGTGGTGGTCGACGTGAAGACCGGGGGCGACTGGGCGGAGGTATGACCCCGCCCCGCAAGTTCCTGCTGGTCGGGCTCACAGGCGGGATTGCCACGGGAAAGAGCACGGTCTCGACGCTCCTGCGCGAGCTCGGCTGCGTGATCATCGACGCTGATCTCCTCGCGCGCCAGGTGGTCGAGCCCGGCCAGCCGGCGTGGACGACGATCGTGGCCGAGTTCGGCCGCGACGTGGTGACCGCGGGTGGCGCGCTCGATCGCAAGAAGCTCGGCGCGATCGTCTTCGCCAATCCCGAGCGCCGCCGGCGCCTGGAGGCGATCACGCATCCGGCGATCCGCGCGCGATTCCAGGCGCAGCTCGACGAGCTGGCGGGGCAGGGGTTCAAGGGCATCGTCATCTATGACGCGCCCGTGATGATCGAGGCCGGCAACTACCAGAGCCTCATCGATCGCCTGGTCGTGGTCGTCACGGACGAGGCGACACAGCTGGCCCGCTTACGGGGGCGCGACGGCACCGACGAGGCCGAGAACCGGCGGAAGATCGCCAGCCAGATGCCGCTCAGCGAGAAAGCCAAGCTGGCCGACTACGTCATCGACAACTCCGGTGATCGCGAGGCCACCGTCGAGCAGGTGCGCCGCGTCTTCAAGGCGCTCACGGCCGAGCTCGAGGCGCGCTCGGCCGTCTAGCCGCCGGCGCGGCTCCCACCCCCGAGCGCCCGGGAGACAAGCTGATTCACTGGACGAAACTCCACGATGCCAACCTCGACCAGCAAGCACTCGAGCGGCAGCGGTGCGCGAGCCGCGATCGCGAAGGCGCTGTGAAATTGATCGGGCTCGAGATCGCTGGCGAGCGTGCAGTGCGGCACCCACGCGCCCCGCTGGTAGTGATGCCACGCGCCGCCGCCCCTCCCGGCGAGGCGCCGATGAACGCTCGTGTGCAGGTCGAGCAGCTCGGCGGTCACCACGGGCGCCAGGAAGACCGCGACGCCCGGAAACATCCCGACGCTCGCGAGGGTGAGCCGTACCGGCGCCGTCTCGTCGGCAAATCGCGTCAGCTCGCGGGTGGTCTCGTCGACGTCCAGGGTCTCCCAGACGCCGACAGTCACGTGCGGTCGCGCGCCGGAGCGGGCCATCCAGGTGATCCCGGCGCGGTCCAGCTCGTGCCAGACGCGCCGAACCACCGCGGCGGACGACGGATCGAGGGCCAGCTCGATGGCGTACGGCATCGGCGGCGATGATGACCAAGCGCCGCGCGCTCGGCCAGCACTTTCTCCGCGATCAGACGATCGCGCGCGCCATCGTCGATCTCGTGGCGCCGACCGAGCGCGACGTGGTCGTCGAGATCGGGCCGGGCGACGGAGCCCTGACGACCTTGCTGGCCGGTCGCGCCGGGCGCCTGATCGCGCTCGAAGTCGACGGCGCGCTGGCCGCGGCGCTGCGGGCGCGGCTGCCCGCGGCCGAGGTCCTCGACGCCGACGCGCGGAGCTGGAACTATGCCGGGCTGGCGGCGCCGACCGGAGGGCGCGTGCTGATCGTCGGCAACCTGCCGTATAGCGTCGGCAAGCCGATCCTGGCCGCGCTGATCGCGGCGCGCACGGCGATCGACGAGATGACGCTGATGCTGCAGCGCGAGGTCGCCGAGCGCGTGGCCGCGGCGCCGGGCAGCAAGACCTACGGCAGCCTGTCGGTGTTCTCGCAGCTTCACTGCGACGTGCGGGTCGCACTCCGCGTCCCACCCGGCGCGTTTCGCCCGCCGCCCAAGGTGGACTCGGCGGTGCTCCACCTGCGGGTGCTGCGCGAGCCGCGCGTACCGCTCAGGGATCCCGGCCGCTTCGAGGCGGTCGTCCGGGCGGCGTTCGCTCAGCGGCGAAAGATGCTGGGCAACGCGCTGGGGGCCGGGCTGGGCCTGCCGCTCGACGCCGTCCGGAAAGCGGCCGCGACCGCCGGGGTCGACCTCACCCGGCGCGCCGAGACCCTGACGCTCTCGGAGTTCGCGGCGCTGGCGACCGGTCTTCCTTGAATCCGGCCACGCGCCGTTCGGGCCGTGTTTTCGTGCCGTTCGCCGCAGCTTGAGTGCCGGCGTCTCCGCAGCTACCAGGCCTGGTATCCGGGCCAACCATCCGGAAACCAGCGTGGTTACTGATTTTTTCGCCCCACATCCGCGTGGCTGCCGCTATGATGGTTCCTGATGCAGGCCCGCCTTCTGGCCGTGACGGGGTTCCTGGTCGCGAGCATCGCCGGGCTCGCCGTGTCGTCCTACCTCTACGTCTGGCCTGGTGCCGCCCCGGCTCCGAAATGGCTCGCCGACCCGAAGATCGAGCCGCTGGTCGTTCCGGCGTACCCGGTCTCGGTCCGCGAAGTCGAGATGCGGCGCGGCGACACGCTCGCCCAGGCGCTGACTCGCGGGGGCCTCGAGTCCCGCGCGGCGACCGCACTGGCGACCCAGTTCGGGAAGAACGGCGCAGACCTTCGCAGGATCCGCGCGGGCGCCACGATCGAGATCACGTGGAATGCGCGGCAGTGGCCGATCCAGGTCCGCTACGAGGCGAGCCCCTGGCTCTCCTTCGCCGCGCGACCGATCCCCGGCGGGGGCTGGCGCGTCGGGCGCGCCGAGACCGTTCCCGAGCTCCGGGTCGAGGTGGTGAAGGGCGTGGTCCAGCGTTCGTTGTTCGACGCGGTCGAGAAGAGCGGCGAGTCGGCAAAGCTCGTGCTCGCGCTGGTCGAGATCTTCTCCTCGGACTTCGACTTCACCGCCGACACGCGCGTCGGCGACCGCTTCCGCCTGCTGGTCGAGAAGCGCTACGCCGGCGAGACGTTCGTCGACTACGGCCGGATCCTCGTCGCGCAGTATGCGAGCGGCGGCAAGACCCTCACGGGCGTCGGGTTCGAGTCCAAGTCGACGCGCTTCGCTCACTACGATCTGGCGGGTCAGTCGCTGCGCAAGAGCTTCCTCAAGTCGCCGCTGGAGTTCACGCGCATCACGTCCGGCTTCACCTACGCGCGGCCGCACCCGATTCTCGGCGGCGTGCGCCCGCACCTCGCGATCGACTACGGCGCGCCGGTCGGCACACCGGTGCGCGCGGTCGCCGACGGGGTCATCGTGCATGCCGGCTGGAACGGCGGTAACGGGATCCAGGTGCACATCCGCCATCGCTCCGGCTATGAGACGCAGTACAACCACCTCTCGCGCGTCGCCTCCGACGTCCGAGTCGGCTCGCGCGTGCGGCAGAAGCAGATCATCGGCAACGTCGGCGCCACCGGGCTGGCCACGGGTCCGCATCTCGACTACCGCGTCGCGCACAACGGCACGTACGTCAACCCGCTCAGCGAGAAGTTCATCCCGGGAGAGCCGATCCCCGCCGCGTCGCGCGCCGACTTCACCCACCAGTCACGCGAGCTCGTGACGCGTCTGGAAGCCTCCGCGCCCTACTGATTCACATCGGGCGACCCTTCGTCGTCCACTTCGGGAACCATGTCAGCGGCGCGCGAGTTAGCCCACTGGACGAAAGGAGCCTTCCGTGCTCTCGCTCTCCACTGTCGCGGCTCTGGCAACACTGATCCTCGCCGCACCAGCCTGGGCCCAATCGCCGCCGCCTAGCCGCCCCGTACGGACGGTGATCGCCAGTACACGGCTCACCAGCGTCGTCGACGCTCCAATGCACATGCGGCTCCTGCGAGTGAGCATACCGGCTGCTCAGTCAGCAGCGTCTCTTGGACCGAACGGAATGCTTTATGTCCTGTCGGGCTCGCTCGACGTCGCGGTGGGCGCCGATCATCGACCCCTGCACGAGGGTGCCGCCGTCTTTCTACCGTCCGGCACCCCCGCGGCCCTGACCGCCGCCCCGGGTACGCCCGCGATTGTTCTCCAGTTCTTGATCGGCAGCGCTACGGAGCTCGATCAGGCGGGACCCGCGCGGCCGGCCGCCGTGACCGAGCTCTACCGTACCCGCGAGCCACTGCCGAGCCTCAAGCCGGGGCCGCATGAATTCAGCATGACCCGAGTGACAGTGGAGAAAGGCGTGCCGCGGCCGGCAATGCACTACCGCTCAGGCGCGGCCCTCTACTATGTCCTGGCGGGCAACTGGACGATTCACATGGACGGCAAGAGCGAGCAGCGCTCGCGCGGGAACGTCCAGCTCGAACCGCACGGCTTCGTGCACACGTGGGAGATCGTGGGTGACGTGACGGGTGTGTTGCTGCAGGCGAACATCAGCCCCGAGGCCACGCCCGAGATCATCTTTCTGCCGCCCCGCTAGGTACAGCGGCCGGCGCGAGGACGGTCAGCGGAGTACCTGGTCGGCTCTCGCCAGGAACGACGACGGGATGGTGAGACCCTGGTCGCGGGCCGTCTTGAGATTGACGGCCAACGTGAATGTTGTCGGCTGCTCCACCGGCAGCTCACCGGCCTTGGCGCCTTTCAGGATCCGATCGATGTATTCCGCCGCCCTTGCGTAGAGCTCCGTCACGCTCGAGCCATAGCTCATGAGGCCACCAGCTCTCACGAATCGGTCATCGGCGTAGATCGCGGGCAGGCGCGCGGCCGCGGTCAGCTCGACGATTCGTCGCAGCTGGCTTACGAACATCGCCCCAGGCAGCAGCTGGAGCCCACCCAGACGGGCCGCCGTCATTGCCGAGAACGCGCTCGGGAGCTCGTCCGCATCGCGGACCTGGAAAACTTCGAGCGAGATGCCGAGCGAGCGCGCCGTCGCCTCGCTGGCGCGTAGCGGAGCGGCCTCGCCGACGGCCTCCCGCAGCACCGCCACGCGAGTGATCTTCGGGAAGGCCTCCTTGAGCAGCGCCAGACGTTTGGCGCTGAGCTCGGTGTTGAGCGACGAGATGCCAGTCACGTTACCACCCGGTCGCGCGAGGCCCGCAACGAAGCCCTGGCTCACGGCGTCGCCGACATTGCCCATCACGATGGGGATCGTGGAGGTCGCCGTCTTCGCCGCCCGGACGCCTTGCGGACCCGCCGTCGCGATGACATCCACATTGAGGCGGACCATGTCGCGGGCATGGGTCAGGAGCTGATCGAAGTCCTCCGCGGTCCGATAGACGAAGGCGATGTTGCGCCCCTCGACGTAGCCGAGCTCACTGAGGCGGTGGCGCAGTACCTCGAAGAACATGCTGTCGGGCCCGACGAAGGGCGACAGCACGCCGACGCGTGCGATCTTCGCGTTGCTCTGCGCGCCCGCCTGCGGCGGTGCGGTTGCCGCCACGATCGACGCGAGTAGAGCGAGCACGACGAACCGCATCTCGCTGCGGATCATCTGCGAAGCGATCAGAAGCGTCAAGCATGCGCGAGCGCGATGGTAGCAATCTCAAATATTCCGCAGGCTTGTCGGCCACGCGAGATCCGCCGTCAGCTCGCCGCGAAACTACGGTGAAGCTGGGGGCCGATGGTACCCTTAAGCCGTTTTTGTGAAAGGAGTTCCGTGGAGCCCGTCGTCCGACTGATCCCTCTCGGAGGTCTCGGCGAGATCGGCCTCAACATGATGCTGATCGAGTCCGGCGAGGACTTGCTCGCGGTCGATTGCGGACTCATGTTCCCGGACGACGAGCTGCCGGGCATCGACCACGTGATCCCGGATTTCACTTACGCGCTTGCCCGGCGCGAGGCCTTCCGGGCCGTGGTCCTGACGCACGGCCACGAGGACCACATCGGCGCCCTGCCGTATCTGCTCCGCGAGATTTCGGTGCCCGTCTACGGCACCGCGCTCACCCTGGCGCTGGTCACCGAGCGCCTGCGCGAGCACGGCCTCGCCGAGACGGCGGACCTGCGCGTGATCCGGCCCCGCGATCGTTTCGAGGCGGGGCCCTTCGGGGTCGAGGCGATCCGCGTCACGCACTCGATCGTGGACGGGATCGGTCTGGCGATCACCACACCCGCCGGCACCATCGTCCACACCGGCGATTTCAAGCTCGATCCGAGCCCGCTGGACGGTGAGCTGCCCGACTACCGGCGCTTCACCGAGCTGGGCGATCAGGGCGTGCTCGTCTTGTGCTCCGACTCGACCAATGTGGATCGACCGGGCCACACGCGCTCGGAGATGGACGTGGGCCAGGCGCTCGGCGACCGCTTCGACGCCGCCGGCGGCCGCATCATCGTCGCCACGTTCGCCTCGCACATCCATCGTATCCAGCACGTGCTGACGCTCGCGGCCCGGACCAACCGTAAGGTCGCGCTCCTGGGCATGAGCATGCAGCGCAACGTCGCGATCGCCTCGGAGCTCGGCTACCTGCGCGTACCCGACAACGTGCTGGTCGGGCTCGAGGAGCTCGGCGACCTGCCGCCCGACCGGCAGGTGATCCTCTCGACGGGAAGCCAGGGCGAGCCGCATTCGGCGCTGGCGCTCATGGCGGCCGAGGAGCACAAGTACGTCCGGATCGAGCGCGGCGACCTCGTGATCATCTCGGCGCGGGTGATTCCCGGTAACGAGCGCACGATCGGCCGCGTGGTCAACGCGCTCTATCGGCTCGGCGCCGAGGTGCTCTACGAGGACAACGCGTTCGTGCACGTGTCCGGTCACGCGAGCCAGGAAGATCTGAAGATGATGTTCAACCTCACGCGGCCGCGGTACTTCGTGCCGGTGCACGGCGAGTATCGTCATCTCCTCAGCCACGCGCGACTCGCCGAGAGCGTCGGAATCGACACCAGTCGCGTGTTCCTGATCGAGGACGGCATCGGCGTCGAGGTCTCGAAGTCGGAGGCGCGGGTGGTCGGCCCGTTTCCGGCCGGCCGCGTCCTCGTCGACGGCAAGTCGGTCGGCGACATCGGCGCGGTGGTGCTCCGCGACCGGCAGCTCCTCGCCGAAGACGGCCTCATCGCGGTCTCGGTCGCGGTCGCCCGCGACGGCGCCGTGGTCGCGGGGCCGGAGATCGCCTCGCGGGGGTTCGTGTACGTCAAGGAGAACGAGCCGTTGCTGGAGGAGCTCAAGAAGGCCGTCCTGGCCGCGCTCGCCGAGCGCGACCCCGACGTGCCGTTCGATCGCGACATCACGAGCGCGACGGTTCGGATGGCGGTGCGCCAGTTCGTCAACCAGCGTTTCCGCCGCCGACCGGTCGTGCTGCCTATCATTCTGGAGGTCTGATGGCGACCGTCGTCTCGACGGACAGCAAGTCGACTGAAAGCAAGCCGCGGCGCAAGAAGAAGCGCGGCAGCGATCGCTGGCTCAGCGAGGTGAAGGGCATCGCGGCGCTCCTGGCCGCAGGCTTCGGCCTCATCGCGCTCGCGACGTTCGATCCGACGTTGACGCCGGCCGAGCAGCAAGGGCTCACTGGGCCCGTCGGCGTGTGGCTCGGCTGGGCAACGTTCCAGTCGTTCGGCTACGCCGGCTTTCTCCTGCCGCTCCTGCTCGGCGCGTGGGGCGCCTCGGCGTTCCTGCGCCCGATCGTCGTGCGGGGCTGGGTGCCGCTGGTCGGTCTCGGCGTGCTCCTGGTCGCGGCCGCGGGACTCTTGACCCAGGCCACGCGCGTGCGCAGCGGCGCGATCGGCGGCGGCCTCATCGGCTACGCGACGACCGGCGGACTGCACGCGGGGTTCGGCGACGTCGGCACCTGGCTCATGCTGGTGGCCGCGATCCCGATCGGCGTGCTCTGCGTCACGCGCATCTCCTACGCGGCCGTCGTGCGCATCACGACTTCGCGGCTGACGAAGCTCAAGCGTCGCAAGGCGCAGTCCGGGCCGTCGGTACGCGTGCCGGCCGAGCCGATTCTGGCGGCCGCCGTGGAGCCCGAAACGCCCGAGGTCTTCGCGCCGCCGGTCGTGGTCGAGCCCTCGCGCCCGCGCGGGCGCCTGGCCGAGCAAGGACTCGCGTGGCAGGAGACGTTCGATTTCGGGGGCGGCGGCGCCGCGAGCTTTCAGCTGCCGCCGGTGGGCCTGCTCAAGGTGCCGCCGGCGTCCGAGCTCAAGCGGACGCGCGAGGAGCTGCAGGACAACGCCGAGACGATTCGCCGAAAGCTCCAGGACTTCGAGGTCGACGGCCGCATCGTCCAGGTGAGCCCGGGCCCGGTCATCACGTCGTACGAGTTCGAGCCGGCGACCGGCGTCAAGATCAGCCAGGTCGTGAACCTCGGCGACGATCTGGCGCTCTCGCTGAAGTCCGCCTCGGTCAGAATCGTCGGGCCCATCCCGGGCCGCGGCACGGTCGCGATCGAGGTGCCGAATTCCGAGGCGGCCACCGTCTATCTGCGCGAGATCTTCGTCTCGGCGGAGTTCGCGGAGTCGAAGGGGAAGCTGCCGCTGGCGCTCGGCAAGGACGTGAACGGCACGCCGGTCGTCTCCGACCTCACGTCGATGCCGCATCTGCTCGTGGCCGGCGCGACGGGCAGCGGCAAGTCGGTCGGGCTCAACTCGATGATCTGCTCGATCCTCTACAAGGCCACGCCGGCCGACGTGCGCTTTCTGCTCATCGATCCCAAGCGCCTCGAGCTCAGCGTGTACGAGGGCATTCCGCACCTGCTGGCGCCGGTGGTCACCGACGCCAAGGAGGCGGCGGCCAGGCTGCGCTGGATCGTGGGCAAGATGGACGAGCGCTACAAGACGCTCCAGCTCAAGCAGGTCCGGAATATCGAGGGCTACAACAAGGCCGTGCCGCCGGAAGAGAAGCTCCCGTACTGGGTCGTCGTGGTGGACGAGCTGGCCGACCTCATGATGGTCTCGGCCGGCGAGGTGCAGACCTCGCTCGTCCGGCTGGCCCAGATCGCGCGCGCGGTCGGCATCCACCTGATCATCGCCACCCAGCGGCCGTCGGTCGACGTCGTGACGGGCTTGATCAAGGCGAACTTCCCCACGCGCATCGCCTTCCAGGTGGCGTCGAAGGTCGACTCGCGCACGGTCCTCGACGGTAACGGCGCCGAGCAGCTGCTCGGCCGCGGCGACATGATCTTCGTCCCGCCGGGCGCCAACAAGCAGACGCGCGTGCACGGCGCCTGGGTCGCCGACGACGAGGTGCGCGCCGTGTGCGACTTCCTGCGCAAGCAGGGGACCGCGGTCTACGAAGAGGTCGTGCTGGCGACCGAGGAAGAGGTGCAGGCCGGCGCCGACGCCGACCGCGACGACCTCTACTGGGACGCCGTCCACCTCGTCATCGGACAGCGTCAGGCCTCGATCTCGTTCCTGCAGCGGCGGATGCGGCTGGGCTATCCAAAGGCGGCGCGCTTCGTCGACATGATGGAGCAGGATCGGGTCATCGGTCCGGGCGACGGCGCCAAGCCCCGCGAGGTCCTGGTCGGCCCCGAGTATCTGGCCAAGCGCGGCAAGTAGCACCGGGCACGCGCGGCTCGCGGGGCGGTCTCTGGTGCGTACAATGCGGCCCGACATGGCGTGGCCCCGGCGTGCGCGCGTCGTGCTGCTGCTCGCACTGACGGCGGCCGCGCTCGCTGCGTTGCACGCTCGCCCGGCGGTCGCCGCCGACGATCCGAACGACGCGCTCCGGCCGTGCGGGCGCGCCGACCTGATCGGCGTCTGGGCGATGATCCGGCTGGGGACGGCGCCCTCGGCGCGGCTGGACCCGGCGGATCCGCTCCTGTCTCCCTACCAGCGCTTCGCGTTTCGCTCCGACGCGGGCCTGCGCCACCTCGGCGCTGCGTCGCCCGTCGGCCCGACAGAGCAGCGCGCGATCCTGACCGCGCCGGCGACGACCACCTGGTCGGTCGACCGAAACGGGCGATTGCTGACTCGCAAGGAGGGAGCGACGGCGCCGGAGATCGACGCCTGTCAGGTGCTCTTAACGAAGATCAGCGACCCGCGAAGCCCGATTCCCGGGCTGCCGGGTGACGTGCTGCTGACCCACTACGGACAGGACGGAAAGGCGGTCGCGCGGCGGCTCTTGCGCAAGATGTCGGGGCCGGGTGAGTGAGGCGCTGGGCGGACGCGTCAGCCAGCGCTCGTCGCGCCGCCTCGAGGGCCAGAGCAGCTCGAGGACGCCGAGGATCAGGAGCGCGCAGGCGCCGAACGTGCCGAGCAGGATCATGACCTCGTCCCGCACCCACGGCTCCATGTCCTCGATTTAATCCGGGTGGCGCGTCGCCACCAAGGAAATTAGCTAGAAGCGGATCCGGACGCGGTAGCTGAGCTTGGTGGCGCCGTCCTTCGGCACCGGGATCTGATACTTGAGCGTGTGCGCCTGGATCTTGTCGTAGGTGTGGCTCGAGGTGAGCACCTGCCAGTCGCCGGGGACGGGCTCGATGACCGTGACCGTCTGCGCCTCGCTCTTGTGATTGCGGAGCGCGATCTCCCACTCGACCTCGTAGAGATTCGACGCGATCTTCTTGAAGTCCTTCTGGGTGCGCTCGCCGACCAGGTCGAACGCGTTGCCCATCTTGATCTTCACGGCCTCGTCCTTGGGCGTGTGGTCGATCCAGTCTTCGCCGATGAACTGCTGGCTGCCGGACTTGTCCGCCTTGTAGACGCGGACCTTGCCCTTCGGTAGCGGCAGGCCCAGCCGGTTTTCCTTGCTGTTCTTGACCTCGAAGTAGACCGCGACCTTCTGGTTCGAGACCGGCACGCCGTAGGAGTTGCGGTAGTAGTCCTGCGCGCCGTAGTAGATGAGCTCCTTCTTGATCGGGACCTCGTTGGCGGCCATCAGCGAGAGTTGCTTGGTCTGGTTGTCCTTGATGGTCGTGCGGCCGTCGAGCGTGTAGAGGTGGTACTCGAAGAAGCCCTCGGACACGAAGTCGCGGCTCGCGGCGGCGGGCGATGCGGCCTTGGACGCCAGCTCCATCATGCGCTGGTCGCGCCGCGCGTCCTGCGCCCGATTGACGTCGCCGGCGACGAGCTTGAGCGCGGCGTTGCCGTAGGTCGCACCGCTCTTGTTGTCGATCGTGACCCAGCCGGTCAGGTCGGACAGCGTGTCGGCGGCGTTGACGACGATGACGTAGTCGGCCTTCCACGTGATCCCGCTCGTGAGGTACGACGCCTCGACGCGCTGGGGCCGGGCGGTCTGGTTACGCAGGAGCCACACCAGGGTTGGCTTGGACACGAGATTTTCCGGCAGCGAGGGCAGGACGAGCCGGCCGTAGTGACCCATGTGGATCTGACCGTTGATCTCGAAGACCGGGCCGTTGGTCGAGAGCAGGGTGGCCTCGTGATACGTCCCGTCGTTCTGATAGAGCCGCACCTTGCGGCCGACGTACTTCTCCATGAGCTTCTGGCTGGTGAGCAGATCGTACTCGTAGTTCTGCTCGAGGATCTTGAGGCCGAGCGCGTCGGTCAGCGATTTGAGGTGCACGGTGGTCGGATCGATCTGCGCGGCGACGTCCATGAACTGCACTTCGGTCTGGCCCGCCGGGAGCCGCGCCTCGCGCAGGTCCTTCACGAGGCCGAGGTTGCCGTTATAGATCGTCACCATGACCTCACGCTGATCGTCGCGCGTCACGCTGACGGGCGCCGCGGCGGCGGGCTGCCCGGTCGCGAGCGCCGCGATCAGGATCGAGGCGATCAAAGGCGTTTTCATGAGCGTCGCTCCTCTCGGTCTTCCGGATATCGGCTGCTGTGAGTTAGACCGGAGCGAGCGACTGAAGTTCCCGGCCGTGCCGCCGGGCGAGGGATCAGCCGGTGATGCGCACCACGACGCGGATCGTGGACGGAGGCGTCGACGGCTCCTGATTCGGCTGCCAGCGACCGAGCTTCGCGAGCCCGCTGTTGAGCTCCGGGTACTTCTCGCGCCGGACGGCGATCTCGATGATCGGCCCGTCGGAGGTATCGAGGCGGTACGTCTCGACGCCGCCGACGTTCGCGACGAGCTGTTTCAGGCCGCGAATCGCGTCCTCGCGGTTGGTCACCGTCAGCTGGCCCGACACGTCGGGCGGCGCGAAGGCCGACGACGCGATGGACGGCGGGGCGCTCGCCGGCCGCTGGGCTCGGAGCGCGTCATTGCGCTTCTCGGCCGGCTGCGCAACGTTGGGGCGCACGTCCTTGGCCTCCGAGCGCTGGCGGTCCGTTGGCGGCGCAGATGATTCGAGCTTGCCGACGACGGGCGCCTGCCGGTCCTGCCTGGCGTCCGCTTTGGATAGCTCCGCGTCGCGGGAAGGAGCCGGAGCTTTCGAACCGGCAGCTCCGGACTCGAGCCTGCTGCTCGGGGGCGGCGGAGCGCTCTGCGCCATTGCCGGCGTTTCCGCCTGTTTCTTGTCCGCGAGCGGCCCGGGTTCCTGGCCTTTGTCGACCTCTCGCGCGCGCGCCGCTTCCTTCGCCTTCTCGAGCTCTCGCAGGGCTTGCTCGCGCTCCGCGTAGTCTCTGGTTCCGTAGAGCACGCGCGGCGCCAGGCGGTCGGTCCCGGGTGCATTAGATTCCGGCACTTTCGGCTCGAGAGTTCTCGACTGGCTCGGGATCTCGCCGACCGCACGGCGCGCCATCGCGGCGGTCGGCTCTTGACGGGCCGACTGTTGGAGCTCGGGCGAGCCGCGGTACACCATCGCCACCCCGACGGAGACGAGCACGATCGCGGCGGCCTCCATCGGCAGCTTGATCGGCCAGGGCAG
>DATEMW010000108.1:0-8875 GCA_035275385.1 Candidatus Methylomirabilota bacterium
GTGATGACCCGGCGCGTGAGCCTGGCTCAGGCCGAGTTCACCCAGGCGGGACGCTGGGGATGGGGCAAGATCGTGCTGTTGGACACGCTGGCGGCCGACGTGCCGGCCGTCGTCACGTATCGCGGGGCGCTGGGTGTTCCGGTGGTGTTCGACGTCTTTCCGCCCCGCGTGGTCATGAAGCACGAATCCGGCGGGAGCTACCTCTCGGCGGTATTCAGGATCGACGGCGACCGGATGCTGGGCGCGCTGCGCGGGCACGATACCCTCATCGTGCTTTCGCGCGACCGCTGAAGGTCGAGCCGGTCAGCCGACCGCTTTCGGCGTGACGGCGGCCGCGACCCCCTCGCGGTGACCGTCCTGCGCGGTGTCGCACGCCGGCCCGGCGCCGTTCCTGTGGATCGACAGATCCGTGATCGTCGGCGCAGTGCCGCAGAGCGGGCACTTGGGATCGCGCCGCAGCCTGACCTCGCGGAACCGCATGCCGAGCGCGTCGTACGTGAGAAGCCGACCGATCAGCGGCTCGCCGATCCCGAGCAGCAGCTTGACGGCCTCAGTCGCCTGAATCGTTCCAACCACTCCTGGGAGCACGCCCAGGACGCCGGCCTCGCTTCAGGACGGGACGAGCCCGGGCGGCGGCGGCGTCGGATAGAGGCAGCGATAGCACGGGCCCTGGTTGGGCGCGAAGACGGTCGCCATGCCCTCGAACTGGAAGATCGAGCCGTGGACGTTGGTCTTGCCCGCGAGGAAGCACGCGTCGTTGACCAGATAGCGCGTCTCGAAGTTGTCCGAGCCGTCGACGATCAGATCGTAGTCGCGGATCATCTCCATCACGTTGTCGACGGTGATGCGCGTCGGCAGCGAGATGATGTTCACGTCCGGGTTCAAGGCCTTCAGGGTGCGCGTGGCCGACTCGACCTTCGGCTTACCGACATCGGCGGTCGTGTGCAGGATCTGCCGCTGTAGATTCGTGATGTCGACGACATCGCCGTCCATGAGCGCGAGCGTGCCGACTCCGGCGGCGGCCAGGTAGAACGCCGTGGGCGAGCCGAGCCCGCCGGCGCCGATCAGCAGCACCTTCGAGCGCAGGAGCTTGCGCTGCCCCTTGTCGCCGACCTGCGGCAAGAGGAAGTGGCGGCTGTAGCGCTGGATCTGGTCGGTCGTCATGGGGGTTTCCTTGACGACCGGCAATCCGGACTGGACCCACTTCTGGTACCCGCCCTGCAGGTTGATGACGCTGGTGTAGCCCAGGTCTTTCAAAGCCTTCGAGGCGAGCATCGAGCGCAGACCGGTCTGGCAATAGAGCACGACCGGCGTCGACGGATCGCTCACCACCGACCCCACCCGGAACTCCAGGAAACCGCGGCTGACATTGGTCGCCGCCTCGAGATGACCGTCGCGGAACTCGTCCGGGTCCCGCACGTCGATGACGACGACTTTTTCGCCTGCAGCCAGGCGCTTCGCGAGCTCGGTCGGACCCTCCTCGGGCACGACCTGCCGCGCTTCGGTGAGCATGTCTTTGACGGTTTTCATGGGCTCAGCTCATTATTGCCCCTATTCCCGGTCGGTTCAAGGGTGATGGGGCGTCCGGCCCTTCGTGGCCATCGGGAGCGGATGCTATACTCACAGAATTCTATGTCGAATTCGATCAAGGGAATCATCCTCGCCGGTGGATCTGGAACGCGGTTGTACCCCCTGACCCACGCCTTGAGCAAGCAATTGGTTCCGATCTACAACAAGCCGATGATCTACTACCCTCTCTCCACCCTGATGCTCGCCGGCATCACGAGGGTTCTGGTCATCACGACGCCCGAGGATCAGTCGGCGTTCCAGCGGCTTCTCGGCGACGGTCAGCACCTGGGGCTCACGATCGAGTGGGCGACTCAGCCGCGCCCCGAGGGCCTGGCCCAGGCGTTCATCATCGGCCGCAGGTTCATCGGCAGCGATCGGGTGGCCCTCGCCCTCGGCGACAACATCTTCTACGGTCACGGCTTCCCCGACTTCCTCAAGCGCGCCGCCGACCGCCCGGCCGGCGCGACCGTGTTCGCCTACTGGGTGCGCGACCCGGAGCGCTACGGCGTCGTCGAGTTCGACAGCGACGGCCGCGCGATCGGGCTCGAGGAAAAGCCGGCCAAGCCGCGCTCGCCCTACGCCGTGACCGGGCTCTACTTCTACGACAATCAAGTCGTCGACATCGCCGCCGGGCTCAAGCCGTCGGCGCGCGGCGAGCTCGAGATCACGGACGTGAACGCCGCCTATCTCAAGCGCGAGCAGCTCCAGGTCGAGAAGCTCGGCCGCGGTATCGCCTGGCTCGATACCGGCACGCACGAGGCGCTCCTGCAGGCGTCGACCTTCATCCACACGATCGAGGAGCGGCAGGGCCTGATGGTCGCGTGCGTGGAAGAGATCGCGTTTCGCATGGGCTACATCGGCGCGGACGCGGTGCTGCGCATCGCCCGCCCGATGAAGAACAACACGTACGGGCAGTACCTGTTGCGCCTGGTCGAGCCCGAATCGTAAGATCGGAGCCCCAGATGGACCTCACTCCCGCCGCCAAGCGCGCCTTTCAGACCCAGTCCTACGGTCCCGCGCCGACCATCGAAGGCGTCGAGATCGTCGAGCTCAAGCGGTTTGCCGACGACGGCGGAAGCATGACCGAGCTCGGCCGGCTGACCAGCGGACACCCGCAGGCGTTCAAGGGCTTCGAGGTGCGCCAGATCAACTACAGCGAAGTCGAGCCCGGCGCGATCAAGGCGTTCCATCTGCATCAGCGCCAGACGGACATCTGGTACGTGCCGCCGTCCGACCGGATGCTGGTCGTCCTGCTCGATGCCAGACAGGGTGCCAAGACCGAGGGCACGCGCATGCGTCTGACGCTCGGCGCCGGCGCCTCGCGCCTGGTGCGCATCCCGCCCGGCGTTGCCCACGGCGTGCGGAACCTCGCGCCCACGACCGGCCGCATCATCTATTTCACCGACGTCCATTTCTCGCCCGAGCCCGCGATGTGCGACGAGGGCAGGCTGCCCTGGGACTACGCGGGCGCCGAGATCTGGGACGTGACGCGAGGATAACGACGTGAAGCTGCTGGTCACGGGCGGGAGCGGCTTCATCGGGTCGAACTTCATCCGGCACGTCCTCACGACGCACGCCGAGGACCGCGTCATCAACCTCGACAAGCTGACCTACGCGGGGAATCCCGCCAACCTCGCCGACCTCGAGCGCGACCCGCGCTACGCGTTCGTGCAGGGCGACGTCTGCGACGGCAAGATCGTGCGCGACGCCTGCCGGGGCGTCGACGCGATCGTTAATTTCGCCGCCGAGTCGCACGTGGACCGCTCGCTGATGGAGCCCGACGCGTTTCTGAAAACCGACGTGTTCGGCGTCTTCACCTTGCTCGAAGCGGTGCGTGAGCTGAAGATCCCGCGCTTCTTACACATCAGCACCGACGAGGTCTACGGGTCCGTCGAGCGCGGCTCCTCGCGCGAGAGCGATCCGGTGCGGCCGACCAATCCGTACTCGGCGTCCAAGGCCGGCGGCGACCTCCTGGCGATGGCCTACTGGCACACGCACCGGGTACCGGTCGTGATCACGCGCTCGTCCAACAACTTCGGGCCCCACCAGTACCCGGAGAAGGTCATCCCGCTGTTCGTGACCAACGCGCTCGACGACAAGCCGCTGCCGCTCTACGGCGACGGCCGCAACGTGCGCGACTGGCTCTACGTCCTGGACAACTGCGCGGGCATCGACCTGGTGCTGCGCCGCGGAGCCGACGGCGAGGTCTACAACATCGGCGGCGGCCACGAGGTCGAGAACGTCGTGCTCACGCGCCAAATCTTGATGATGACCGGCAAGCCGGAAACGCTGATCCAGCCCGTGAAGGATCGTCCCGGCCACGATCGGCGCTACTCGGTCGACTCGAAGAAGATCCACCAGCTCGGGTGGGCGCCGCGCCATCGGTTCGGCGACGCGCTGCGGGCCACCGTCGAGTGGTATCGCGACCACGAATCGTGGTGGCGTCCGCTCAAGTCCGGAGAATTCCGCGCGTACTACGAAAAGCAGTACGGCCACCGCTAGTGCGTGCCGCAGGCCGTCGCGGGGCGTTCGCCCCGCCGGCCGGGGCGCGCGTATGACCGTAAACGCGCTGCAGGGAGAAGTAGCATGAAGCGAGTCCTGATGCTGGCTCTCGCGACCGTGTTGATGGCGTCGACCGCCGCGCCGGCCGCGCCCACCGCGGCCCCCGAACGACGACTGAATCCCGGCGAAGTCTCGTCGCTGCCGTCATTCGTCCAGCGCGTGGAGCCCGCGGTCGTCGGCCTGCGCGTGCGCAGTGCCGAGAGCGCCGCCTCATCGGCGCGGCTGGGCAGCCGTCGCTTCGGCAGCGCGGTGATCTTCGACGCGCGCGGCTACGCGGTCACGGTGAGCTATCTCCTGCTCGACGCGGTCGAGGTCGAGGCGAAGACCCGCGACGGCCGTACCGTCGGCGCGCGCGTGGTGGGCTTCGATCTCGACACCGGGCTCGGCGTCGTGAAGCTCGAGGGCGAGGGGCCCTGGCCGGTCGCGGCGCTCGGCGATTCGCGCGCGGTGGTGGCGGGCGCGCGGACGGGAACGGTCGGGGTGGACGAGGACAACGACCTGGTCCAGGTGACGGGCGCCGTGAACGCGGTCCGCCGATTCTCGGCGTACTGGGAGTACATGCTCGATCGCGCGATCATCGTCGCGCCCGCGAGCCCGCAGTGGGGCGGCAGCGCCGTCGTGAACGAGCGCGGCGAGCTGATCGGGATCGCGTCGCTCCGGCTCGGCGATCCACCGCACGTGAACCTGGCGATCCCCATCGAGAAGTTCGTGGCGGTGAAGGACGAGCTGATCGACGGCGGACGGGTCGCCAGCCGGCCGCCCCGGCCGTGGCTGGGCCTCTACACGGTCTCGATGCCCGCCGGGCTCTTCGTCAGCGAGCTCTCGCCCGTGGGGCCGGCGTCACGCGCCGGGTTCCGCCAGGGCGATCGGATCCTGAAGGTCAACGGCGTCGCCGTCGCCTCGCAGGAAGAGTTCTACGAGCAGCTCTGGTCGCGGCGCGCCGGCGATCTGATCGAGCTGAGCGTGCAGCGCGACAATCAGGTGCGCACGATCTCGGTGCCGTCGGTCGACCGTCACCGCCTCTTCCAGCTGCGTTAGCCGCCGAGCCCCGCGTTCGGACGTGAGCGCCCCCGCGACACCGGTGGGGTAGACTCTGTCCGATGAAGGACGCCGAAGGACCGTATCAGGGACGCGGGCTCATCGCCGACCCGATCCATCAATACATCCTCTATACGCGCCCGGGTGGGATCCCCGGTGAGGCGACCGAGCAGGACCTGATCGACACCTCCTGGATGCAGCGGCTGCGGCGCGTACCGCAGCTGCAATCGGCGCGCTGGGTGTACCCGGCGGCCGAGCACAGCCGCTTCCAGCACTCGCTCGGCGCGATGCACCTGGCCGGGCGCCTGGCCCAGCAGCTCTATCCGTCGCTGCGCTCCGTCTTTCCCGATGCGCCGTCGGCCCCGCTGATCGAGGAGCTCTTGCGCACCGCGGGACTGCTCCACGACATCGGGCACGGGCCCTTCGGCCACTTCTTCGACGACAACTTCCTGGTCGACTACGACCTGACCCACGAGCTGGTCGGCCAGCGCATCATCCGCGAGGAGCTCGCCGATCTACTCCGCGGCCTTCGTCGCAGCCCGAACGGCGCGTTCGAGGCCGGCGAGGAGATCGACCCGGAGTGGATCTGCTATCTGATGGGCAAGAGCTACACGCAGCCGCTCACGTCGCACCCGCGCTGGCTGCCGCATCTCAAGCCCCTGCTCTCGGGCGTCTTCACGGCCGACAACATGGACTACGTGCTGCGCGATGCCTACATGTGCGGCGTCGCGGTGGGCCCGATCGACATCGACCGCATCATCTATTACTCGTTCTTCTCCGAGAAAGGGCTGACGCTCGATCGGGCGGGGCTGCAGGCCTTCACGATGTTCCTGAACGCGCGCTTCTACATGTACACCAACGTCTACTACCATCGCACCACGCGCGGGATCGACCTGCACCTCAAGGAGATCTTCCGCGACACGATGCGGATCGCCTTTCCGTACGATCTCCGAAAAGATCTCCATCCGTACCTGCACCTGACCGAATGGACCCTGCTCGAGGACGTCGGCCGCTGGCACGACGCGGACGACGCCGATCGGCGGCGGCTCGGCGCCGAGTGGCGCTACATCCTCGACCGCAAGCTCAAGTGGCGGATGTCGAGCGAGGAGATCCTCGACCAGTTCGAAGCGCGCAAGGGGCAGGGGTTCCTGGACGTCGACACCGTGAAGAGGCGCGTTCGCACGTTCCTGCCGTCGGCGCTTCGCGATCTGCCGTTCGAGATCGACATGGCGCTCCAGGACCCGCGGCCGCTGAACCCTCTCAAGATGGGCGACCGGCAGATCTACGTGTATGACTCCTCGAAACGCGTCTCGGAGGAGCCGCTCACCGAGATCTTGAAGTACCTGCCGGGCAAGGTGGCGCAGTGCCGGATCTTCGCGATGTCTCACGAGCACGACCTCGAGCTGGCTCGGGCGCTGCGACGCGCGCTGAGCGAGGAGCCGCCGTCGATTTCGACCAACGTGTGACGGGTCGGGGGGCGTCGGGGCCCGTACGCGGGTGCGGAGGCAAAGTGACGCCGCATAGTATGATCGAGCGGATGACCTCGCGGTGGGTGATCCACGCCGCGCCGGGCGCCGCGGCGGCGCTGTCGGCCCCGGATCCGGCGTGACCGAGCGACTGTACTGGCCGAGCTGGTTCTTCGCGGCCCTCCTCACCGGCCTCGTCGGCGGTTTCATGCTCGGCCACGCGCTGATCCTGGCGCGGTTCCTGGACTGGCTGCTGCTCTCGGGCGTCCCGGCCCTCGGCCAGGCGTATCCGACCTTTCGCGGGTCGGCCGGACAGTCGGGGCTCGATGCGTACTATGCGGTGGCGGGGCTGCAGGTGATCGGGACCAGCGCATTTCTGGTTCTGTCGCTGGTGGCGCGGCGCCACCGGGCGGCGGCGCTGATCGCCGGCGCCGCGGGAGCGCTGTGGATCACCATCCACTACGCGTCGGGATTCGGCGCGCTCGAGGCCGCCGTTCTCCAAGGCGCGGGTCCTGTCTCGAGGGACGTCGCCGGCCGCTTCGTCGGCTGGAACGTGCCGATTCACATCTTTCACGCCGTGACCTTGGCGGTGGCGCTGAGCGCCTTGCTCTCGGTGCCCCTGACGGCGCTGCGTCGGAGAGGGTAGGGATGGAGAAGTTCCGGGGCGTCGACTACTACGCGATCGAGAGTCTCTTGTCCGAAGAAGAGCGGATGATCCGCGACGCGGTCCGCGACTGGGTCGAGGCCGAGTTCGTGCCGATCGTCACCGAGCACCACCGCGCCGGGACGTTTCCCGTCGCGCTGATCCCGAAGCTCGGCGAGCTCGGCGTCTTCGGCGCGACGCTCAAGGGGTACGGCTGCGCGGGGCTCAGCAACGTCGCCTACGGCCTCATCATGCAGGAGCTCGAGCGCGGCGATTCCGGCCTGCGCTCGGCGGCGTCGGTGCAGAGCGGGCTCGTGATGTACCCGATCTACGCCTACGGCTCCGAGGCGCAGAAGGACCGGTGGCTGCCGGCGATGGCGCGCGGCGAGAAGGTCGGCTGCTTCGGCCTGACCGAGCCCGACCACGGCTCCGATCCGGGCAGCATGAAGACGCGCGCGAAGCGGCAGGGCGACAGCTACGTCCTGAACGGCACGAAGCTCTGGATCACGAACGGCTCGATCGCCGACGTCGCCGTGGTGTGGGCGAAGGAGGACGACGGCGAGATCTACGGCTATCTCGTCGAGCGCGGGACGCCCGGCTTCGGCACGCTGGACATCCACGGCAAATTCTCGATGCGCGCCTCGATCACGTCCGAGCTGGCGTTCCAGGATTGCCGCATTCCGCTCGCGAACAAGCTCCCGAACGTCAAGGGCCTGCGCGGCCCGCTCGGCTGCTTGAACCAGGCGCGCTACGGCATCGCGTGGGGTGCGGTCGGCGCGGCGATGGCGTGCTACGACTGGGCGCTCCAGTATTCGCAGCAGCGGATCCAGTTCGGCAAGCCGATCGGGTCCTTCCAGCTCGTGCAGCAGAAGCTCGTGGCCATGATCACCGAGATCACCAAGGCGCAGCTCCTGTGCGTGCAGCTCGGCCGGCTGAAGGACGCCGGTCAGTCGCGCCCGCAGCAGGTCTCGATGGCCAAGATGAACAACGTGCAGATCGCGCTCGACGCCGCGCGGCTCGCGCGCGACATCCTGGGAGCCGCCGGAATCGTCGACGAGCACCCGGTGATCCGTCACATGATGAATCTAGAAACCGTCAACACGTACGAGGGCACGCACGACATCCACACCCTCATCATCGGCAGGGACATCACGGGCCTCGACGCGTTCGGGATGTAGCGTGGGCGCTAGAGACCCAGGGGGATTCTCATGCGGGTGCTGATCGCGGACGACGACACGGATGTCCGGGAAGTGCTCGTCGAGTCGTTTCGGGACGCCGGCTTCGACGTGCTCGAGGCGTCGAACGGGCTCGAGGCGCTGCTCAGCGTCAAACGGGACAAGCCCGACGCCGTCGTGCTCGACCTGATGATGCCGCGGCTCGGCGGCGTCGAGGCGCTCAAGCGGATCCACGCGTTCAACCCGGGCATCAGGGCGCTCGTGGTCACCGGCGCGATCGACAGCGAGCTCCACCGGCAGGCCACCCTGGCCGGTGCGGCCGGCGTCTTCGCCAAGCCGGTCTCAGCGGCCGCGCTCGTCGCGGCACTGGCCGGACCCGCGCACAGGCCGCCCGCGCCCCAGACCCCCCCGCAGCCGGCCCC
>DATEMW010000109.1:0-2973 GCA_035275385.1 Candidatus Methylomirabilota bacterium
GTGAAAACTCTCGGCGCGGTCGACAGCGCGGCCGGCACTGCGGGCGCTTTAGCGCGCTCGCGCCCGGACGATCTCGGCGATGAGGCGGATGTGCTCGGGGTTGGAGCCGCAGCACGCGCCGACGATGTCGCAGCCGGCGTCGAGGAGCGCGGGGTACTCGCGCGCCATCGCCTCGGGGCCGAGCTCGTACGTGACGGTGTCGCCCGTCGTGACGGGCAGCCCCGCGTTCGGATAGGCTACGAGCGGCGCGTCGGTGACCTGGCGCATCTCGCGGATGATCACGATGGCGCGGTCGGGACCACGGCCGCAGTTCATCCCGATGACGTCGGCGCCCGCGGCCAGGAGGCTCTTGGCGACCTCGGCGGGGCTCTCGCCCCACATCGTGCGGTCGCGATCGTGGATCTCTTCGTACTGGAAGAACATGGTGGCCATGACCGGCAGGTCGGCGACGGCCTTGCAGGCTCGGATGGCCGCCGTGCACTCCTGCGGAAACATCATGGTCTCGACCGCGAAGAGATCGACGCCGCCCTCGGCGAGCGCCTCGGCCTGCTCGCGAAACGTCTCGACGTACTGCTCGTCGGTGACGCCGTCGTCGAGCGCGTAGTCGACCGGCAGGCGGCTCGTCGGACCGATCGAGCCGGCGATGTAGCCGGACGCGGGCGCCGCCGCCCGCGCGAGCCGCGCGCCCTTTTCGTTCAGCTCGCGCGTGCGGTCGCCGATCTTGTACTCGTCGAGCTTGAGCCGCGTGCCGCCGAACGTGTTCGTCTCGACGATGTGGCTGCCGGCGCCGAAGTATCCGGCGTGGATCCCCTGCACCACGTCCGCGTGCGTGTCGTTCCACAGCTCGGGGCACGCGCCGTTGAGAAGCCCGGCCGCGAACAGCATCGTGCCGTAGCCGCCGTCGAACACCAGCGACTCGCCCTTGCGCACCCGCTCGACGACCTCCCAGCCTCGCGCCTTCACGAGGCGACCTGCGCGGCGGCACCGACGAGCGACTTGGCTTTGACGACGGCCAAGGTCGAATCCTTGGCGTAGCCGTCGGCGCCGATCTCGTCGGCGAACGCCTGGCTCACCGGCGCGCCGCCCACCATGACCTTCACGCGCTCGCGCAGTCCCGCTTTGGTCAGCGCGTCGATCGTGCGCTTCATCGCGGGCATCGTCGTGGTCATGAGGGCCGAGATCCCGACGAGGTTTGCGCCGTGCTCACCAACCGCCGCCACGAACGCTTCGGGCGCGACGTCGCGGCCGAGGTTGACCACCTTGAAGCCCGCGCCCTCCAGCATCATCGCGACGAGGTTCTTGCCGATGTCGTGCAGATCGCCCTGCGCGGTGCCGATGACAACGATGCCGAGGTAGTCGCCCCCGCGGGCAGAGGCCGTGATGAGGGGCTTCAGCAGGTCCAGCCCGGCGTACATCGCCCGCGCCGAGAGGAGCACCTGGGGGACGTAGTACTCGTTGCGGCGGAACTTCTCGCCGACCACGTCCATGCCGGGGATGAGGCCCTTGAAGATGAGCGCTTTCGGGTCGAGCGAGAGGTCGAGCCCCTCGCGCGTCTTCTTGGCAACCGTGTCCTTGTCACCCACGATCAACGCGCGTGCCATCGTCGGATAATCGAAAGATTCGTCGCTCATGCGCTTGGCGTCATCTTACAACGATTCCGGTGTGTTAGTATCATCGAGGCGATGAAAATTCGTGTGCTCGGCGCCTTCGGAGGCGAAGGGCTGGGGCATCGCCCGTCGGCCTTTCTGATCAACGACAAGATCCTCATCGACGGCGGCTCCGTACCCGGCGCGCTCACCGTGCCCCAGCAGCTCGCGGTCGAGCACGCGATCGTCTCGCACGCGCATCTGGATCACGTGGCCGGTCTGGCCTATCTCACCGAGACGCTCGCGTTCTGCGAGGTCGGCGCCGCGGTGACGATCAGCGGCATCGATCCGGTGATCACGGCGCTGCGCTCCGGCGTCTTCAACAACACGATCTGGCCCGACTTCAGCAAGATCCCGCACCCGGACGTTCCGGTCGTGAAGTTTCGGACTCTGGTCGAGGACGTCGAGCAGCGGGTCTCCGATCTCTGGATCACGCCGGTCGGGGTCAGCCACTCCGTTCCCGCGACAGGCTTTCTGATCCACGACGGCTCGAGCGCGCTGATCTACTCGGGCGACACCGGGCCGACGGAGGCGCTGTGGCAAACCGCGCGCGGCCTCCGTGGCCTGCGGGCGATCATTCTCGAGTGCGCGTTCCCGAATCGGCTCGGCCCGCTCGCGCAGGTGGCCAAGCACATGACGCCGGCCCTCATCCGCCGCGAGCTCGACAAGCTGCCGCCCGACGTCCCGATCTGGATCTTTCACGTCAAGCCGCAGTTTCACGAAGAAATTGGCGAGGAGCTTGCTCGCCTCGACTCCGGGCGCGTGGCGATTCTCGAACAGGATCGTACGTACACCATCTAGCTCTCGGTTGACCGCTCGCTCTATGACGGGCCGCCGCGAGCGGTCGGGGGTTGCCTCCCGCGACCTGGTTGCAAACCTGCCTCTCCGGTTTTGTCTCCGACGCTGGTTCGCCGGGTCGACACTGACTACACAGGTCGCGGGAAGCAACCCCCGACCGCTCACGACGGCCCGGTAACTGTCGGCGCGCCGGCGCTGCGGGCACATGTCGCCTCTTTGATCGCACTGCGCGTTCGCGAGCTTGCCTCTCGTACTCGAGTAGCCTGCTTCCGCAGTCCTGCCTGCGATTGACCTCTGATCGGACCGCGGCTCTGGTCAGGAGACAGGGATCAGGATGACGGTGTCGATGGAGAGCTCGACGCGGACCTGGTCGCCGAGGCGGAACATGCGGGTTTCGCCGATGGCCGGGAGCTCGACCTGGACCGGGGCGTTGGCACCGATGTCGATTTCGTAGAGGTGGCGGGCGCCCTCGAAGACGCGGAGCGAGATCTTGCCCGGGATGCTCGGGCCCCGCGCCATGGCGGCCTCC
>DATEMW010000110.1:0-7280 GCA_035275385.1 Candidatus Methylomirabilota bacterium
CTGGCGCGCCAGTAGCTTCCAGCTGCCGTTCTGCTTCTGCCACACCTGCAGCGCGCCGATCTTGGTGGTCGTCTGCTTGCCCTCGAGCTCGGACTCGGCCAGGTAGATGTGGCGCGCGATCGCCGCATCGCCGACGACGGAAACCTTGAGCTCAGGAAAGGCCAGCGACTTGACGGTCTGCTTTCTCGTCATCACGCCGTTGATGAACTGCTCCCTCGTCTCGACGCGGCCGTCCGAGTGGCCGTAACTGATCTGCGAGGACGCGACCTGCTCGAGCTTGGCCTTGTTGGCGTCGAAGATCGCCTTGCGGAGCACCTCGACGTTCTCGGTGACCGCCGCCTCGTCGGCGGCCGCCTCGACGCCCGAGAAGCCACCGAGCAACAGGCCTGGAACTGCGAGTGCGACTGCGCCGGCAACCGCCATGTCACGACGAGACACGTCCATAGTTCCCTCCTCGACACGCTGCTGGTTCGCCCCGGATACCCGTTTGGGAGCGTACGCCGGTCGGATTGGTTTGTCGAAGGCCAATTTGCGCGTATTCTCGACGCATGGGCAACACCTGGGGGCAGCTCTTTCGGGTGACGACGTGGGGGGAATCGCACGGCGGCGCGACCGGCGCCGTCGTCGACGGCTGCCCGCCGCGGCTGCCCCTGTCGGAAGCCGACATCCAGCCCGATCTGGATCGTCGCAGGCCCGGTCAGAGTGCCTTGGTGACCCAGCGCAAGGAGTCCGACACGGTCAAGATCCTGTCGGGCGTCTTCGAGGGACAGACGCTCGGCACGCCGATCAGCCTCGTGATCCCCAACGAGGACATGCGGCCCGGCGACTATCGCGAGGTGCAGGAGAAGTATCGGCCGAGCCACGCCGACTATACGTACGAGGCGAAGTACGGCGTCCGCGACTGGCGGGGCGGCGGGCGGACGAGCGCACGCGAGACCGCCGGCCGTGTCGCGGCCGCCGCGATCGCGCGCAAGCTCCTGACGGTGCGGTTCAACGTGACCGTCGTGGGTTGGGTATCGAAGGTCGCGACGCTCGTCGCCGAGTGCGATCACGAGAAAGTCACCCGCCAGCAGGTCGACGCGACGCCGATCCGCTGTCCCGACCTGGTCGTGGCCGAGCGCATGATCGCGGCCGTCGAGGCCGCGCGCAAGGACGGCAACTCGCTCGGCGGCGTCGTCACCTGCGTGGTGCGCGGCTGCCCGCCCGGCTGGGGCGAGCCGGTGTTCGATCGGCTCGAGGCCGATCTCGCCAAGGCCATGATGAGCCTGCCCGCGAGCAAGGGCTTCGAGATTGGCTCCGGATTCGCCGGCACCGACCTCACCGGCGCCGAGCACAACGACGAGTTCTACATGGACGGCGATCGGGTGCGCACGCGCACCAATCGCTCGGGCGGCGTGCAGGGCGGGATCACCAACGGCGAGACGATCTACTTCCGCGTGGCGTTCAAGCCGACAGCCACGATCATGCGCGAGCAGCACACGGTCGACATCCGCCACGAGGACACGACCATTCAGGGACGCGGCCGCCACGATCCCTGCGTGCTGCCGCGCGCGGTGCCCATGGTCGAGGCGATGGCCGCGCTGGTGATCGCGGACCACGCCCTGCGCCAGCAGGCGGCGACGTAGCCGCGCGGTGTGCAGGGCTCGCGCGGTCGCTCAGGCGCGACCGGCGAGATTCGCGACGATGACCGCCAGCTCGACGGGATCGACCGGCTTGGGCACGTGCATGCTGTAGCCGGCGGCCAGGGTGCGCAGCCGGTCTTCGCCGCGGCCGTAGGCGGTGAGGGCGACCGCTGGGGTTCGCGCGAGAGGACCCTCCAGCCCGCGCACGCGGCGGATGAACGAGTAGCCGTCCTCGCCGGGCATCTCGATGTCGGAGATCAGGACGTCCGGCTCCCACGTCTGCATCGCTTTCAGGCCTTCGACGACGGACGAGCACGCACGCACATCGGCCCCGCTCGTCATCAGCATCGCCGCGACCAGCTCGAGCCCGTCCCGATCGTCGTCCACCACGAGGACACGCACGCCGCGCAACGCCGTGGCAGGCGGCGCCGCTCCCACCGTCGGATGCGCGCGTTCGCGCGCGGGCTTCGCGTCGCGTTCGACGGCGCGCGCGATCGCGATCGGCAGCCTCACGGTGAAGGTGGCGCCGAGCCCGAGACCTGGGCTCGAGGCCTCTACGCTGCCGCCGTGCAGCTCGACCAGGTGACGGACCAGCGCGAGCCCGAGGCCCAGGCCCGTGTGCTGGCGGGTGGACGAGCTGTCACCCTGCTGGAACCGCTCGAACACGTGCGGCAGGACGTCGGCGGCGATGCCCTGTCCCGTGTCGCTCACGCTGATCTCGGCGTGGGAGTCCGTGCGCTGCAGGTGCACCTGGATGCGGCCGCCCCGCGGGGTGAACTTCACCGCGTTGATCAACAAGTTCCACACGACCTGCTGGAGACGACCCGGATCGCCGGTGATGCCGAGCGCCTGCGAGTCGAGAATCGTCTGGAGCCGGAGATCCTTCGCGTCGGCGGCGGGGCGTACCACGTCGATCGCCGCCTCGACCACGGCCTTGAGGTCGACGGAGCGCACGTCGAGCCGCATCTTGCCGGTCACGATGCGCGAAACGTCGAGCATGTCGTCGATGAGCTGCACCTGCGCGTTCGCATTGCGCATGATGACGTCGAGCGCCCGGGCGGCGGCGTCGCCCTCGAGTCCGCCGGAGCGCAGCAGGTGGGCCCAGCCGTACACCGCGTTGAGCGGTGTGCGGAGCTCGTGTGAGAGGACCGCCAGAAACTCGTCCTTCGCTCGGCTGGCCGCTTCGGCAGCGGTGCGCGCCCGTTGCTCCTCGTCCAGCAGGCGCGCGTTGTCGATGGCGATCGCGAGCTGCGCCGCCAGGCCGGCCATCAGCGGCTCCAGGCGCTCGCCGAACATGGCCGGCTTTTCGTGCCCGAGGAAGAGCCCGCCGATGACGGTGCCGGTGCGGGACACGACCGGCACGGCGAGGTAGCTCGTGACCGGCAGGTGGCCCTTCGGCATGCCGTGGTGGGGCGCGTTCTGCCCGTAGCGGGGATCGAGCCTGACGTCGTCCAGACGGATGATGCGCTCGCCGCGGAACGTCGGGGCGAACACCGCGGTGTTGCGTGGCAGCGGAAATTTCTCGAATTCCGACCGGGGGACGCCGGCGATCGTGTAGAGCGTGTACGACTCGCCCTTCTCGTCGATGACGTTGTAGAAGAAGGCGCCGAACTGCGCGCCGGCGAGCCTGGTGGCCTCGTCGGTGAACGACTGCACGAGCGAGGTCAGATCGGTCTGGGCGACGAGCCGCTGGCCGATGCGGTTGACGGTCTCGACGATCTCGGTCTTCTCTTCGGCTTCTCGCCGCGCCGCCTGCTCGCGGGCGAGCAGGGCGCGCCGGTCGGCGTCGGCGTGCTCGCGCATGTCTTTCATCTTCAGGTGCGACTCGACGCGAGCGACGAGCTCGCGCGCCGAGAACGGCTTGATGACGTAATCGTCGGCGCCGGCCGCGAGGCCTTCGACCCGCGACTCTTCACCGGCGCGCGCGGAGAGCAAGATCACCGGGGTGTCGCGGAGAGCGGGATCGTCGCGCAGCGCGCGCAACAGCCCGAAGCCGTCCAGGCCGGGCATCATGACGTCGGTGAGCACGAGATCGGCCGGTCGCGCGCGCAGGGCCGCCAGCGCGGCGCGGCCGTCGCCGACGGCTTCCACGTCCCAGTGCTCGCGGAGCAGTCGCGTGACGTACTGCCGCATGTCGGCGTTGTCGTCGGCGAGCACGATCCTCGAGCGGTGCGGTCCGGTCGTCACCATAGGCTCGGCGCGCGCGGCAAGCACGTCGACGGTCTGCTCCGTGTTCGGCAGCCATCCCAGCGCGTCTTCCACGAACGACCGCCCGCCGACCGATTCGGTGGAGCTCGTGGATTCGCTGGCGATTCGATCAGGCGGCAGATGCGCCTGCCCGCGCGGGATCGTCACCGTGAACGTGCTGCCCCGGCCCGGCGCGCTGTCGAGCCGCACTTCGCCGCCGTGCAGACGCACGAGCTCTTGAACCAGCGCCAGCCCGATGCCGGATCCTTCGTGCGTCCGGGCGCGCGCGTTCTCGACGCGGTGGAAGCGATCGAAGACGCGCGCCACGTCGGCCGGCGCGATGCCGATACCCGTGTCGCGGACCATGAGCATCACGGACGATCCCTGGTCGGCGAGCTCGATGCTGATCCCGCCCTCGAACGTGAACTTGAAGGCGTTCGACAGGAGGTTCAGCACGATCTTTTCCCACATACCGTGATCGACGTACACGGGCTCGAGCCCGGCCGGGCAGCGCACCTCGAGCTTCAAACCGGCCTGCTCGATCGCCGAGCGGAAGACGCCGGCCAGGTTTGCCGTGAAGGCGCCGAGATCGGTGGGCTCGTACAGCGCCTCGTTCCGGCCGGCCTGGATCCGTGAGAAGTCGAGGAGCGTGTTGACCAGCTTGAGCAGCCGACGGCCGTTGCGTCCGATCACGGCCAGGGTGTCGTGATCGCTCGCGCTCAAGGCCGCCGGCCCGCGACCGAGCAGATCGTCGAGCGGCCCGAGCATCAACGTCAGCGGCGTCCGAAACTCGTGGCTGATGTTGCTGAAGAACGTCGTCTTGGCGCGATCGAGCTCGGCCAGCGCCTCGGCGCGCTCGCGCTCTTCCTCGTACGAGGCGGCCTGCGCGACGGCGGTGCTGATCTGCGCGGCGACCAGATCGAAGAAGTCGCGGTAGGTCTCCTCGAGCGCCTGGAAGCGGCTGGTGCCGGCCACGATGAAGCCGGCGCACTGGCCGCTTCGCATGATCGGCAGGATCAGGGTTCGATCGGCCGCGGCGTTCGAGGGTATCTCGCGCGCCGCCTCGGGAGCGAGCCGCTCATGGACGAGCGGCCGGCCGCTCCGGGCGACCGCGGCGAAGGGCCACGCGTCGTCATCGAGCGCGACGACAACCGGACTCAGCGCGCCGCCGGGGGCAGCCCCGATCGTGCCCTGGGCGCGCGCGACCGTGCCGTCGTCGTCGAGTAGATAGAGGCTCATGAACGGAATGTCTTGCTGACTGGCCGCGAGCGAGGCCAGCGCGAGGCGGCACGCTTCCGCCGGCGAGCGGCTCTCGCTCGCGCGCGCCAGGTCGCGCAGGGTGCGCAGGCGCCGCCCGCTGAGCACGCGGCCGGTGGTCTCGCTGACGATGCAGAAGACGCCGCCGACCCGGCCGGTCTCGTCGCGGATGGGATCGTACGAGACGTCGAAGTACGTCTCTTCCTCGAACCCGTGCCGGATCAGGTAGAAGGGATGATCGTACGCGCGGAATGCCTCGCCGGTCTCGACGACGCCGTGCAGCAGCGGACCCAGAACGTCCCAGATCTCCGGCCACACCTGACGACCCGGCAGGCCAAGCACGGCGGGATGCTTGCGGCCGAGCACCGGGATGTAGGCGTCGTTGTAGAGCTTGACCAGCTCCGGTCCCCAGAACATGCAGATCTGCGCCTTCGACGGCAGCAGGATGCTGATGGCGCTCCGCAGACTCTGCGGCCAGCTGGTCGTGGGACCGAGGGGTGTCGAGCCCCAGTCGAAGGCGCGGATGCGCTCGCCCATCTCGCCGCCGCCCGCGAGCCATGCTGTCGTCACGTCGACGGGGTGGTGCCGCTCGTCGCTCATTGCTCTAAGCACTCAGGATATACACACGGCGCAGAAGGCGCCATTCGAAGGCGCGGGAACGCGATGCGGGCGCGCCCCTATTCGATGGACGCGTCGAACGCGTCGGAGACCAGCCCGCCGTGGGTCAGGACGAGGAACCACGCGTAGCCGAAGCGGCGCTTCATCGACGGCGCTGTCTCGGGCTTGAGGTCGTTCAGCGTAGCTTTGAGGCTTTGCGCGCTCGTGATGCAGATGCCGACCAGGTCGGCCGTGGGCGTCGCCGACTCGCGCGCCTTCTTGGCGATCGCCTCCCAGCGCACCGCGTTCAAGCTTCCTTGCGTGACGCCGAACGTGGCCCGCAGCCGCTCGAATGCGCGGGCTCGAAGGAACTCATCGCCGCGCGCCACGTCGTCCGTCAAGGTAAGGGCCCGGCGGTAGCCGGCGACCGCCGCGTCGAGGGCCGCGACGGCGCGCTTGCGGTGATCGACGTACGTCGGCGACGACTCCTCGAGCGCCTTGAGTGCGAGCATCGCGTGGCTCGTCGCCTCGAGGAACTTGCCCGAGGCTGCGCCCGTCGCCGTCGCCAGGCGCTCGGGCGCGGCGCCGGCCGTGTGGCACATCGTGCCCGCCACGGCCGGCGTCACGCGCAGGAGCACGACGCAGACGACGGCCAGCGAGAGGCGCCCGCCGAAGCGGACGCCTCTCTCCAGCACGACGGGTTCAGTCCTTGTCGTGACCGTGACCGTGATCGTCGTCGTGATCGTGATGGCTGCTGCCACCGATCCGGCTGATCTTCCAGATCACCCCGGTGCCCGGAATCTGCACGAGGGGCGCATCGAGGGCGTTCTTGAACATGCTGTCCGGCGTCGAGCGCCCGAAGTCGCGGACGGCGCCGAAGTCCACGAGATAGAAGGCGCCGTCGGGGCCGAACTTGCCGTCGACGGGCCGGTTGATGCCGCGCACCTTGGACACGAACGCCATGTCCTCGGCCTTCGTGCAGCGCCTGGTGCCGTCGCTATCCGTCACCTGGTTCGCTGCCTTGCAGTTGAACGCGAAGCGTGACAACAGGATGCCCGTCGACGTCCACTGCACCCGCTCGACGTCGTGGCCTTCGATCGGCGTGCCGTTGCCGGGCGAGAAGCCGAAGTCGCCCTCGCGCGTGACGAGCGCGTCGCCCCGGTCGACCTTGTCGTCGGGGTTGCCGCCGCCGGCGAAGCGGCGCGGCACGAAATCGGCGCCAACCGCGGCCACGTCGGCGGGCTCGAGCGCCAGCGGCGCGATGGGAGGCTGCGGCGGCTTCAGGAGCAGCGGCAAGACCGGCTTGCCGATGACGCCCGCCGCGTTGTCGTCCGCGGCGCCCCCGATAGGATTGAAGATCGCCTGGGTCGAGTTCAGAAACCCGAAGCGATCCGGCCAGCCGTGGTGGTCGAGGAACCCGCGCTTGGCGTTGTGGGACGCGTCGGTGACCGCCAGGCGGTCGGGCGCGTTGTTGGCCGGCCGCGCGCCGCGCTCGTCCTCGCCGTTCTCGGTGACGAACAGCGCGCCGTTGAGGGGATGGTCGTTCGGCGCGAAGCGGATGCCGAACGGATTGCGGTAGCCCCACGACACGGGGCGCACCGTCTTCTGCGGATTCTT
>DATEMW010000111.1:0-3496 GCA_035275385.1 Candidatus Methylomirabilota bacterium
CGCGAGCTGCAGGCGAATCAAGAGCGCCTCGACCCCGCCGAGCAGGAAGAACGCGAACGCCGATACGCCGTAGAGAATGCCGATCCGCTTGTGATCGACGGTCGTGAGCCAGCTCCACACCGTCGACGGCGCCGCGGCTCCGGCGAGTGCCGGAGCGTGCAGAACGTGACCCGCGGAATCCGCGCTCATCACTTGAGCTCGATCAGATAGGTCGCGACGGCGCGCGCCTGCTCGTCGGTGAGGCCGAGCGCCGGCATTTTCGCGTCCGGCTTCAACGCGGGTGGGTTCTTGAGCCAGGCGGCCACCGTGTCGACCGAGACCGGGAGGATGCCCGCCGCGAGCGTCCCGCGGCTGCCGAACGTAGTGAGGTCGGGCCCGAGCGTCCCGCTCGATACGCCGCGGATCGTGTGGCAGCCGACGCACGCGCTGCGGGCGAAGATCGCCTTGCCCTCGGCGGCCAGTCCGACCGCCTCGGCGGGATCCTTCTTCTGCTGGGCGACCCAGCGGGCGAATGCGTCGGGCGTGTCGACGATGACGCGCATGGCCATGTTGGCGTGCGAGACGCCGCAGAACTCGGCGCACTGTCCGCGATACTCGCCCGGCGTGTCGGCGGTGAACGTGATCCGGTTCAGGCGCCCGGGCACCACGTCGCGCTTGCCCCCGAGCCGAGGCACCCAGAAGCTGTGGATCACGTCGGGCCCCTGGAGCGTGAGCGTCACACGGCGCTCGGCCGGGACGTGAAGCTCGTTGGCCGTGACGACCTCGAGCGTCGGGTACTGAAACTCCCACCACCACTGGTGCCCGTACACCGTGACGTCGAGCGAATCGCGCGGCGCCGCCTGCGGCTGAGTCCTGAAGATGACCTGGATCGTCGGGATCGCGATGGCCAGCAAGATCAGCGCGGGCACGATCGTCCACGCGATCTCGAGCAGGGTGTGGCCGCGGACCTGAGCCGGCATCCGCGGCGTGCCGGGACGCTCGCGGAAGCGTACGAGGACCCACGCGATCCCGAAACCGACGACCAGCGCGATACCGACGGCGACCCAGGTAATGATGCCGTAGACGTGCAGGATGTCGCGCGCCAGGTCGGAACGCGCGATGACCGTGCTCATCGGGGCGTCCCACGCGCAGCCGCCCAGCGTGAGCGCCAGGCCGGGCGCGCCCCAAGCGACTCGCCGCGCCGAGCTCATATCGCTGTCACGCGGCCGAAGACGAACGCTATCGTGCACGACACGATCATGGCTTCAGTGGGGACGTCGCCTTCCAGCGTGCCACGACCGCGACCGATCGGCATCCGAAGCCTCCTCCGCCGTCAGGCGGCGGCGTCGGCCAGTGCGAGTAGGGTGTGCAGCAGCGCGTTCGCGCCGCGCTCGATCGCTTGCCAGTCGCTCATCTCGTCCACGCGGTGGCTGCGCCCGCCGAGGGACGGAATGAAGATCATTCCGGAGTCGGTGATGCGGGTCAGATTCTGCGCGTCGTGGCCGGCCGCGGAGTAGAGCCGGCGTGTCGCGAGGCCGAGCCCGGCGCAGACCTTCTCGGTCACAGCCTGCACGCGCGCCGAGCACGGCGCCGGCGTCGTCGCGGACATCGGCACGATCTCGACGCGCAGCTGGCGGGCGGCGGCCACCTCGCGCGCCAGGGCCGTACATTCGCCGGCGAGACGCTCCAGCACGGTCGGGTCGGGATCTCGCATCTCGTGGACGAGCTCGGCGCGCCCGGGGACGATATTCGAGGCGCCGGGATGGACGTGCACGACGCCGAAGTTCGTCACGCTGACCTTGCTGCCATGCGTGACGACGTGCTCGCGCACGCGCAGCGCGTAGTCGGCCGCGCCCAGGAACGCGTCGCGGCGGCGCTCCATCGGTGTCGTGCCCGCGTGGTCGGCCTGGCCCAAGAAGATCACGCGCGTGCGGCGCACGCCGACAATCGCTTCGACGACGCCGATCGGGATGCCCGCTTCCTCGAGCCTGGGCCCTTGCTCGATGTGGAGCTCGAGGTAGGCCGCGACGGAGCCGGCCGGCGCCCGCGCCTCCGGCGCCCGGTGTGCGTCGAAGCCGGCGCGCGCCATTGCGTCGACGAGCCGGACGCCGTCGACGGCGGCCATCTCGTCGAGCTTGGCGCCCTCCAGCAGCCCGCAGAACGCGCGCGACCCGAAGAGACTCCCGTAGCGTCCTTCCTCGTCGCTCCACGCCGCCACCACCAGCGGCCTGGCGTGTCGCGTGCGGGTCTCGTTGATGGCCTGTAGGCACTCGAGCCCGGCCAGGACGCCGAGCGCGCCGTCGAGGATGCCGCCCTCCGGCACCGTGTCGATGTGAGAGCCCGTGATGACCACCGGAGTTTCCGGACGAAGCGCGCGAATGCCGGTCGCCCCAAAAATGTTACCGGCCGGATCGACCCAGGTCTCGAGCCCGGCCGTCCGCATCTCGGACAACAGCCAGGCACGGGCTTCCTCGTGGGACGGCGACCAGCACATGCGAGTGACTCCGCCGCCCGGCAAGGCGCCAAAGCGCGCGAGACCATTGATGCGGGAGGTGAGGCGCGGCAGCGAGATCGAGATCACCGTGAACGGGAGTATAAGCCTTGACTTAGATGGAGAAGAATCCGAAAATGAACCGTCGTTCAGTGGTTCTGTTCGCCCACCTTCAGGAGGGGAAATGGATCTCTCACTGACTCCAGAGCAGGAAGCATTCAGGGCGACGGTCCGCTCCTGGTTGAAGACCAACATCCCGCGCGAGTGGAAGCCGACGGGCAGCGCCGAGATCCCCCGCGCCGGGCAGTACGAATTCCTCCGCCGCTGGCAGCGCACGCTCTTCGACGCGGGCTTCATCGGCCTCACGTGGCCCAAGGACTACGGCGGCGCCGGCCTCACGTTCATGGAAGAGCTGATCCTCCAGCAGGAGATGGCGCTGGCGAAGGCGCCGCCGATCCTCAACGTCCTCGGCGTCGGAATGGGCGGCCCCACGATCATCGCGTGGGGCAACGAAGAGCAGAAGAAGCGCTATCCCGCGAAGATCCTCTCGTGCGAGGAGATCTGGTGCCAGGGCTATTCGGAGCCGAACTCGGGCTCCGACCTCGCGTCCTTGCAGACGCGTGCGGTCAAGGACGGCGAGCACTGGGTGATCAACGGGCAGAAGGTGTGGACGTCGTTCGCGCACGTCGCGGACTACATGATGCTGCTCGCCCGGACCGACCCGAGCGTGCCCAAGCACAAGGGCATCACCTACTTCCTGCTCGACATGAAGCTCCCGGGCGTCACGGTGAAGCCGCTCCGGCAGATCACCGGCGAGGCCGAGTTCAACGAGGTCTTCTTCGACAACGTGCGCGTGCACGAGTCGCAGGTGCTCGGCGGCGTCAACAACGGCTGGGCGGTCGGGCTGACGACCTTGATGTACGAGCGGCTCACGCTCGGCTTCGGCCTGCAGATGCGCTTGCGGATCGCGCTCGACGGCCTGGTCGAGCTCGCCAAGGGCATGGAGAAGAGCGGCCGCGTCGTCAC
>DATEMW010000112.1:0-6122 GCA_035275385.1 Candidatus Methylomirabilota bacterium
TCGCGGCGCGAAGCGGGCGCGCCTTCCGCGCGCAGGCGTATGTCCGGATGCTCGTCGACGTGCTGCTGCTGAGCGTCGGGCTCTACTTCGCCGGCGGGATCGCCGCGGCCCACTTCATCGGCGTGTACCTGATCGTGATGATCTACGCGGGCATCACGTTCTCGAGCCGCGCCTGCCTGCTCGCGACGGCGGCCGCGACCGGCAGCTACGTCACGATCGTGTCGCTGCAGCATGCCGGGCTCCTGAGCGCGCCGTTCGAGCTCCGCAACGCGACGATGATCGCCGCCTTCAACCTGATCGTGCTGAACATCGCGGGCGGCCTCACCGCGGTCCTGGCGCGCGCGCTGCGCGAGAGCCGCCGCCGTCTGCGCTCGACGTATCAAGAGCTCGAGCGATTCGTCGAGGCGATTCCGGACGTCATCTACGTCGTCGACCGCGCCGGACGGCTGACCCTCTGGAACCAGAAGCTCGAGACCGTAACCGGGCGCCGCGGCGAGACGCTCAAGGGCGAGCTCCTGAGCGACTTCTTCGCCCAGGAGGATCGCGCAGCGTTCCGCGCGGCGCTGGCGGCCGGCCTCGAGAACCGACCGTTCGAGATCGAGGGCCGCCTGCGCGGCGCCGACAGTGTGTTGATCGCCTACCAATGGACCGGCGCGCCGCTGGTCGACGCGCAGGGCATCGTGAGCGGCATCACCGGGGTGGGCCGCGACGTGACCGAGCGCAAGCGCGCCGACGGCATCCTGCGCCAGCGCGAGAGCGAGATGCGGCAGCTCCAGAAGATCGAGGCGATCGGCCGGCTGGCCGGCGGCGTCGCGCACGACTTCAACAACGTGCTCACCGTGGTCATCGGGCGCAGCCAGCTCATGCTCTCGCGCTGTCAGCCCGATGATCCGGCGTATCAGGACCTCGAGCAGATCGAGAGCACGGCGCAGCGCGCCGCCAGCCTGACCCGTCAGCTGCTCGCGTTCAGCCGCAACCAGTCTTCGGCGCGCCAGCCGCTCGATCTCAACGCGACCGTCACCAGCATCAGCGACATGCTCGCGCGGCTCATCGGCGAGAACATCGAGCTCGCGGTCGAGCTCGATCCCAAGCTCGATCTCGTGCTGGGCGATCCGAGCCAGATCGAGCAGATCATCGTCAACTTCGCGGTCAACGCGCGCGACGCCATGCCCGGCGGCGGACGGCTGACGATCGCGACGCGTAACGTCATGCTGAACGCGGCGTTCGTGGCGACGCACCCGGCCGCCACCGCGGGGCCGCACGTGGTCCTGGAAGTGCGCGACACCGGCGTCGGGATGGACGAGGCCGCGCTCCAGCGTGCGTTCGAGCCGTTCTTTACCACCAAGCCGGCCGGCAAGGGCTGCGGACTCGGGCTGTCGACGGTGTACGGGATCGTCAAGCAACACGAGGGCTACACCGCGGTCGAGAGCGAGCCGGGCCTCGGCGCGACGTTCCGGGTCTACCTGCCACGGATCGAGGCGCCGGCCGAGGCCCCGCAGGGCGACGGCGCGCGCGATCCGCTGCCCCGCGGCGACGGAACGATCCTGCTCGTCGAGGACGAGGACGCGGTCCGCGGTCTCGTGCGTGAGATCCTGAGCCGGCTCGGCTACCGGGTGCTGGCCGCCGCCGACGGGCTCGAGGCACTCGCGCTGAGCGAACGCTTCGCGGAGCCGATCCATCTGCTGCTCACCGACGTCATCATGCCGGGCATGGACGGACGCGAGCTGGCCGAGCGCATGATGCGCAGCCGGCCCGACACGCGCATCCTGTTCATGTCGGGCTACGCCGAGCCGCCGATTCCCGACGACATCCTGCTCCAGAAGCCCGTTACTCCGGACGCGCTCGCCCGCAAGGTCGCCGAGGTGCTGCACCAGCCGGCGCTCGCCGGCTGATTCGCGCCCGCGCCGGGCCGTCCGCGGCCCGCCCACAGGCCGCTCGCGGTTGACATGGCGAGCGATTCGCCGATAATCGGCTGCCATGCAATTCTTCCTGCGCAATCGCCACTAGCCATGCGCTATCCGTGGCCGGACGGCAAGCAGTCCGCGGTCGTGCTCTCGTTCGATTTCGACGCCGAATCGGGGTTTCTCTTCCGCGAGCCGGAGAAGGCCAAGCGGAGCCTCGCCGACCTCGAGGAGCGGCGCTTCGGGCCTCGGGTGGGCGTCGATCGAATCTTGAGAATGCTCGACCGGCTTCGTCTGCGGGCGAGCTTCTACATTCCGGGCTGGACCGTCGTGAACCACCTGCCGCAGTGCAAGCGGATCCGCGACGCGGGCCACGAGATCGGCGCGCACGGCAACGTCCACGAGGCGGTCGCACTCCTGGACCAGGCGCAGGAGAAGGCGGTGCTCGCCGAGCAGCTGCGGATCCTGTCCGACGAGCTCGGCGTTCGTCCGGCCGGCTATCGCTCGCCGTCCTGGGACGTCAACGTGTGGACCCCGGGCCTCCTGAAGACGCACGGGTTTCGCTACGACAGCTCGCGGATGGGCAACGACGTCCCCTACGACATCCCGACCGACGAGGGCCCGCTGACCGAGATCCCGGTCCAGTGGATCATGGACGACGCGCCGCTGTTTCGCCACGTCTACGGCGCCACCAACGCGATCGCCGATCCCGGCCGCGTGCTGCAGATGTGGAGCAAAGAGTTCGTCGCGATGCACCGGGAGAACGGGTGCTTCGTGCTGACGTGCCATCCGTTCATCAGCGGGCGCGCCTCGCGCGTGGCGCTGATCGAAGAGCTGGTCGGGTCCATGCGCCGCCAGCGCGGCGTGTGGTTCACGACGTGCGAGGAAGTCGCGCGCTGGCACGACGAGCACGGCCGTTCGGGCTCGGCTCCGTCGACCCGGCGCGCGAAGCGCGCGCGGCGCTGACACGCCGCTCGAGTGACTCTCAGAAGAACAGAGGAGGGAAGGACAGCAATGCCGCGATTCGTGACGGTGGCGAAGGCCGACAGCATCCAGCCGGGCCAGATGATCAAGGTCGAGATCGACAATTTCCCGGTGGCGGTGGCCAACGTCGGCGGGGCGTTTCATGCGTTCGATGACACCTGCAGCCATGAAGACTGCTCGCTCGCCGACGGCGATCTGGTGAAGACCGCCGTCGTCTGCCCGTGCCACTTCGCGGAGTTCGACGTGCGCACCGGCGCGGTGCTCGCTCCGCCGGCGACCGTGCCGATCAAGGTCTATCCCGTGCGCGTTCAGGGCAGCGACCTGCAAGTGGAGTTCTGATGGCGACAGTCGCGATCGTCGGCGCCAGTCTCGCCGGGTCGTCGGCCGCCGCGACCCTGCGCGAGGAGGGTTTCGACGGGCGCGTGGTGCTCATCGGCGCCGAGCCGCAGCTGCCGTACGACCGGCCGCCGCTCTCCAAGAATTATCTGCGCGGCGTGACGCCGTTCGAGAAGACGCTGCTGCGTCCGGCCGACTTCTATCGCGAGCGCGACATCGAGATGCGGCTCGGCACGACGGTGACGCGCGTGGACGTCGAGAAGCGTACCCTGGCGCTGCACGACGGCGAGCGGCTCGACTTCGATCAGCTGCTCATCGCGACCGGCGGCAAGAACCGCCGATTCCCGATCCCGGGTATCGATCTGCCCGGCGTCTACGACCTGCGAACGGTGGCCGACGCCGATCGCATCCGCGAGGCGATGGCGCGCGGCGGAAGGGCGGTCGTCGTCGGCCTGGGCTTCATCGGCGCCGAGGTCGCGGCGGCGATGCGTCAGTCGGGCCTCGACGTCGTCGCGATCGAGCCGTTCAAGACGCCGCTCTACCGCGCGCTCGGCGAGGAGATCGGGCGCGTCGTCGAGGGCCTGCATCGGGACAACGGCGTCGAGATGATCCTGGACGACGCGGTGACCGCGTTCGAGGGGGCGGGCAAGGTCGAGCGCGTCGTGACGCGCAACGGGCGGCGGATCGACTGCAGCCTGGCGGTGTTCGGGCTCGGCATCGAGCCCGCGACCGAGCTGGTCGCCGGGACGCCGGTGCGAGTCGACAACGGGATCGTCGTCGACGATCAGTGCCGGACCAACGTGCCCGGCATCTTCGCCGCCGGCGACGTGGCCAACCACTATCACCCGGTGTGCGGGCGCCAGATGCGGGTCGAGCACTGGCAGAACGGCGTCAAGCAGGGCGCCGCCGCGGCGCGGAGCATGCTCGGCCGCGGACAGGCATACGACGAGGTTCACTGGTTCTGGTCCGATCAGTTCGACGCGAACATCCAGTACGCCGGCTTTCACGCCGCGTGGGATCGGATCGTCGTGCGCGGCAGTCTCGAGTCCCGGAAGTTCCTCGCCTTCTACCTGACCGGTGGCCGCGTCGAGTCGGTCGTCGCGATCAACCAGGGGCGCGACATGCGACGGACGTTCCCGATCATCAAGGCCCGCGCCGCGGTCGATCCGGCGAGCCTCGCGGATCTGAACGTCGACCTGAGAACCCTGGCGCCGACGGCCCCATAGCGAGGGCCACGGATGCGCGGCCGAGTGTGGCTCGTGGCCCTTGTCGCGCTGCTGTTCGCCGGGTGCGGGGACAAGACCATCGCGCTCAGCTATGCTCCCGGGCCGGCGACTCCCGCGCTGACGGACGCTCGGGCCGTGACGGTGTTCGCCTTCCGGGACATGCGTGGCGACGAGGGCGACGGCCATCCCAATCGCGTGGGCGCGGAGCGACGGGACGATCGCGGCCCAGAAGGAGATCTCGGAGCGCGTGCGTTCCGAGTACGGAGGCGGTGGGGTCCTCACCTCCGTCGACGATCTGCAGCGGATCATGAACCTCGCATTGAGCCAGTTCGTCCAGCGCGTTGTCACGGATCCCGACATCGCCGCATGGCTGACTCGCGACTGACCGACACCAAGAGGCCCTGATGATCAAGCGATTCTCGACGCTCTACATCGGCCACATCGAGCTGGAAAACTGCGGACACGCCGGGACGCCGGCCGACGACCGCCGCTATTCGAACGACCGGGTGATCGAGGCGTTCGAGACGACGCTCGAGCTCGCGAAGACGATGGACGAGCTGGGGTACGAGGCCTTGTGGCTGGCCGAGCACCATTTCCAGCACGAGGGCTACGAGTGCATCCCGAACATCCCGCTGCTGGCCGTTCACATCGCCAATCACACACGGCGGCTGAAGATCGGCTGCGGCTTCAACATCACGCCCACCTGGCACCCGATCCGCCTGGCCGAAGACTACGCGACCGCCGACATCCTGACGCGCGGGCGGTTGATCTTCGGCGTCGGGCGCGGCTACCACACGCGTGAGGTCGAGAGCTTCGGCAATCCGATGCTCGACGCGGAGGCGAACCGCGAGCTCTTCGAGGAACAGATCGAGATCATCCTGAAGGCGTTCAATCAGCCGTCCTTCTCGCATCAGGGCAAGTACTACACGATCCCGCCGGCGGTCCCGTATCGCGGCTACGAGCTCAGGCAGCTCACCCTGGTGCCGCGGCCGGTCCATCTGCCCGTCGAGATCTGGCAGCCGATCGTGAGCGGCAGCGTGCGCGGCCTCGAGTTCATGGTCAAGCACGGGATCAAGGGTGTCGTCGCGGCCACCGCGGAGCAGTTCGCGGACCGCTGGTTTCGCGACTATCAGGCGGCGGCGCGGGCGCACGGCCGGGAGCTGGCGCTCGGCGAGGATCTGATCCTCGGCTTCCGCATGAGCATCGACGACACCCAGGAGAGCGCGATGCGCAGGGTGCGGCCCTTCTTCGAGGAGCACGCGAAGTTCATGGGGCCGCTCGGGATGCTGCGCTACAGCGAGGAGCACGTGAAAGCGGTCGCCGAGCGGCGCGCTCAGTCGCCCACCGCCGCGACGATCGAGAACGGCGTGCAGAACCGCACCTGGCTCTGCGGTCCCGCCGAGGAGTTCATCGGCTACCTGAAGGAAGTGGAGCGGCGCTATCCCGGTCTCGAGCACGTGATGGTCTCGTGCCCGCTCGGGACGCCGCGGAAGATGATGCAAGAGAATCTCACGCGCTTCGCGCGCGAGGTGATGCCGGCGTTCAAGTAGCCGGGCCGTCCCGCGTGGCGCGCTCGCGCTGCGGGGTCCCTACCTCGGCGGAGGGGGCGGAGGCGGCGGTGGAGGCTGCGGCGGAAGCGGCGCGCCGGCCGGCGGCGGAGGCGGTGGAGCACCCG
>DATEMW010000113.1:0-4954 GCA_035275385.1 Candidatus Methylomirabilota bacterium
CGGCGGCCAGCGCCGAGAGCGCGGCGAACGCGGTCCACGGCGCCGCGTACGAATCCCAGCGGACGAGCAAGAGACCGAACGCGGCGGGGCCCACCAGGAGCCCCACCACGATCGAGGCGAACGCCATCCCGCTCAAGAGGCCGGCCATCCGCGCGCCGCCGAGCTCGGCGCTGATCACGAAGAAGATCCCGACCCAGCCGTAGGCGCCGACGCCCGTCGCGAACGCAAGGGCGCCGGCGGCGAGCGGCGACGAGACCTGCCAGAGGGCGTAGAACGCGAACGAGGCGGCGCCGATCGCGCCGGTGACCGTGAGCCAGATCGAACGTCGCGCGGCGAGCCAGCGATCGCTGGCGGCGCCGAGGGCGAGCCGCGACGCAGCGCCGCCCGCTTGCGAGCACGCCACGAGCAGCCCGGCGCCAATGGCGTCGAAACCGAGCGCCTGGATCGTGTAGAGCGGCAGATAGCTCAACACGGCGGCCTGGACCATGCCGAGCACCAGGCCGCTCGCGAAGAAGGCGAGGATCGCGGGCCGCCGCGCCCACGACCATTCGCCTGCTCCGCGGTGCTCGCGCGCCGCGGTGCTCGTCCTTGCCGCCGCAGCGTCGCCTAGCGCGCCGAGCGGGCGCCACGACAACAGTACCGCCAGCGCGACCACGAGCCCGCACACGCCGACCGCGGGCCGCCACCCGAGCGCGGCCGCGACGCGCGGCAGCACGAGCGCCGAGGCGATCCCGCCGAGCGTGAGCCCCATCTGCTTGATGCCCATCGCGATGCCGCGCTCGTGAGCCGGGAACAGATCCATGATCGCCTTGCCGAGCGCGGGATTGACGATGCTCCAGCCGATGCCGGCCAGGAACAGGCTCAGGAGAAATGTCGTGAAGCCCGGTGCGAAGGCGCCGAGCGCCAGACCGGCGGCGCCGACGATGAGACCGCCGAGCAAGCTCGGGCGCGCGCCCAGACGGTCGGCCAGCCGCCCGCCCGGCAGCGAGAACAGAAGGCCGCCGAGATAGATCGACGGCACGAGCAGCGCGACCTGGAGGCGGCTGAGCCCGAAGCCCGCGACCAGGCTCGGCGACAGGGGAGAGATCCCCAGCATTCCGAAGGCGCCGGCGCCGTAGGACCCGGTGAGAATCGCCAGCAGCATCCACCGCGTCGGCACTAGGGCACGGTCCGAAGAGGGCAGTGGACCGGCGGCCCTGGCGCCGCCGGTCCCTGTGCTCAGCGAAGTCGCTCGACGATCAGGACTGAAGCGCGAACTTCTGGAACGAGTGGCAGCTCTCGGGGACGTAGCCGCGGCTTCCGGCGAACGTCCACGTGACCTCGCTCACGTACACGTCGTTCTTCGAGTCGACCGCGATGCCGTGCGGCGCGGCGAAGCTGCCCGCCGCCGTCGGATCCGGCCCGCCCCAGCGCGCGAGCACGCGGCCTTCTTTGTCGTAGACGCTGACGCGGCCGGAGCGGATGTCGCCGGCCGGGCCGTAGCGACGCGACGTCTGGCCGGGCTGCCACCAGAGCTCGGAGACGTAGGCGCGGCCCTGGCCATCGAAGACGATGTGCGTCGGGCGCCGCGTATCGGTCCACTCGGAAAGATATTCGCCGTCGGGGCTGAAGATCTGGATACGGTCGTTCTCGCGATCGCAGACGAAGACGCGCCCGTCGGACGCGACGGCGATGCCGTGGGGCAGGAAGAACTCACCCGGGCCCTGGCCCGGCACGCCCCACGACCGCTTGAGCTCGCCGGTCGGCGAGAACATGTGGACGCGGCAGTTGCCGTAGCCGTCCGACACGTAGAGGTCACCCTTGGGGCCGATCGCGATGTTCGTCGGCCGGTTGAACGGCCCCCCGGGCTTCGTGACCGTCGCGGTGTTCTTGCCGTCGTAGCCGGTGTCCGAGGGCTTGTTCATGTTGCCGAGCGTGAGCAGGAGCTTGCCCTGCGGCGTGAACTTCCGCACGGTGTGGTTGCCGTCGTCCGAGCAGTAGAGCAGACCGTCCGGCCCGACGGTGATGCCGTGCGTGCGCAGGGTGAAGAGACCTTGGCCCCACGTGCTCAGGAAGTTGCCCTTGCGGTCGTAGACGATGATCGGCTGCTCGCCGCGGCAGATCAGGTAGACGCGATCCTCTCCGTCGATCGCGACGCCCGCGACGTCCTTGTGCGCGAACCCGCTGGGAAGCTGCTCCCAGCCCTCGACGACCCCGTAGCTCACCGCCATCGGATTCCTCCTCCGCTCACACGCGCTCGTAGGCGAGGCGTTTGACCTTGTCCATGTTCGTGCCCTCGATCCGGATCAGTCGCGTCGGCCCCTCGCGCCGGGGCGAGTGCAGATCGCCCTCGTTGTAGACGTGGGCCATGCCGGGCTTGAGCGTGTAGCTCGTCGCGAGCCGCACCTTGCCCGGCTTCTCGGACGTGGCCTTCTCGACGAGGGCCCAGTCGCTCATCACGGTCTCCCCGCGCGCCTGGCCGTAGATCGCCCACGACGGCCCGTGATCGTGCGGGTTGCTCTCCTTCTTGCCGTTGTACACGTGGGCAAGGATGCAGAAGCCGAGCTTGGGATCCTCGTAGAGGATCTTGCGCTCGGGGACGTCGTCGCCGACGTGCTTGGCGACGAACGCCTCGTCCTTCAGCACCTCCTGGACGATCTCGCACACCTTCTTGCGGCCGCCGGGGCCGGGATCGTCGGTGAGGGCGCGCTGACATGCGGTCGCGAACTGCTCCAGAGTCCAGCTCATCGTCATGACCTCCTCGGTTTGTCCTCGATCGGCTCGGCGATCGTCACGCGCGCGACCGTCGTCGGGCGCCGGCGCGCAGCAGCTGTCCCGGCAAGGCACCCGTGGGCTTGCCGTCGCGCAGCACGACCTCGCCGTTGACCACGGTGGCCGCGATCCCGCGAGCGCGCTGGGTGAGCCGCCGGGCACCGGCCGGCAGGTCGCGCACGACCTCGGGCATCTCCGGCGCGATCGTCTCGGGATCGAAGACCAGCATGTCGGCGGCCATCCCTTCGCGGATCAGGCCGCGGTCGGCGAAGCCCCAGTGCGTCGCGGGCTCGAAGCTCAGCATGCGCACGGCTTGCTCGAGCGAGAGCGCCTGCTTCTCCCGCACCCAGTAGCTCAAGAGGTGCGTCTGCAGCGAGGCGTCCATGATCTGAGAGACGTGCGCGCCGGAGTCCGAGAACGTGACGACCGTGCGCGGATGCTTGATCAGCTCGAGAGCGTGGTCCTGATTCTCGTTGGCGATCGGCTGCAGGAAGAAGCGGTCCAGGTCTTTCTCGAGCGCCAGCTGGATCATCGCCTCGACGGGATCGATGGAGCGCTCACGCGCGATCTCCGCGACGGAGCGGTAGGGCCCCTGGGGCGTGTCCATGAGGAAGATCCACTCGTACGAGGTGAGCCGCGCCTCGGCGCCGATCGGGCGCCGCTCGTCGCGCTCCTTCGCGGCCTCGACCAGGCGCCGGCGCAGCTCGGGATCACCGAGCCGCGCCTTCTGCTGATCGAGCGGCAGCGCGCGCAGCTCGCGCCACACCGGCAGCCGATCGAAGGGCAGGTTGGTCTTGAACGAGAGCACGACCGTGAGCGCGCGACTGTGCACCTGCGCGAACATCCGACCGCCGCGCGCGGCGGTCTCCTCGAGCAGGGCCAGATACGTGCGCCAGAGCTCGGGCTCCTCGCGCCGGCTGAACAGGCCCCACGTGATCGGCCGGCCGGTCTCGACCGCCAGATCGCGCAGCCGCACGTGGTAGTCGCGCAGCTTCTCCGGATCGCCGCCCGCGCGCTCACCGGCCAGCTCGAACACGCCGGCGTTCATGTCGCCCATCACGGAGACCAGGCGGCGTACTTCGTCCCACGAGGCCAGACGGCTGGCGACCGGACGGCGGTCGGGCGTTTCGTGGCTCGGCGAGCGAGATGTCGTGAAGCCGATGGCCCCGGCGCGAATCGCGTCGCGCAGCTCTCGCTCCATCGCCGAGAGGTCGCCTTCGCTCGCTTCCTTCTCGAACGCGCGCTCGCCCATCACGTAGGTGCGCAGCGCGGAGTGGCCGATGTAGCCCGCGTAGTTGATGCCCTTGGGCAGCGCGTCGACGCGGTCGAGGAACTCCGGGAACGTCGTCCACGTCCAGTCGATCCCCGCGTCCATCGCCTCGCCGGCAATGTCCTCGGCGCGCTCGAGATTACGGACGACGAGGTGGCGCTCCGGCTTGCCGCACGGGGCCAGGGTGAAGCCGCAGTTCCCCATCACGACCGTGGTGACGCCGTGCCAGCAGGAGCACGTGCCCATGGGATCCCAGAAGACCTGGGCATCCATGTGCGTGTGGCCGTCGACGAAGCCTGGTGTCACGACCTGGCCGTCGGCGTCGATCACCTCGCGCGCGCCCTCGCGAATGCGCCCGATCGACACGATCCGGCCGTGGCGGACTGCGACGTCGGCTCGATAGCGGGGAAGCCCGGATCCGTCGATCACCGTGCCGTTCTTGATCACCAGGTCGTACGGCATCGCGCGCTCCTATTTGTATACTCGCCTCGGACGGCGGGAACCCAGCCCGCGCTGTCCTGCGGCTCGCAAAACACAGCGCAGGCTAAGCGAACGTGCGGGTATCGTACGTCAGTTCGGGGCGTGCAGCCAGACGAAGTGCGGCGACTACGCGGCGTCGATTCCGGAGAGGCGAGCGTAGCTGACGGCGACCTGGCCGCCGCCGTCCTGTTCGATCAGAAGCCCGTCCTGCGTGAGGTCGATCAGGGTGCCGGTGATCGGCGCCCGCGAGTTCATGATCGACAGCGCGACCCGCTGACCCTGATAGGCCGCGGCCTCGCTCATCCAGAGCTTCGCCATCGCGCGGCTCAGGTCGTCGACTTCCTGGATCATCCCGAGACCGGGGACGCTCTGGGGGCGGGCGGACTCGAACTCGACCTGGGGCACCACGGTCACCGTCGCGGCAGCGGGTGCCGCCATCGCCATCCGGGCAGG
>DATEMW010000114.1:0-14201 GCA_035275385.1 Candidatus Methylomirabilota bacterium
CCGGCATCGACGCGAAGCTCTGAAACATGCTGATCCAGCCGCGGATCGTCGCGAAGTGGGAGCGGCCGAAGTAGTCGCCGACCAGCGCCCACGTCACCGAGTTCACGCCGTCGCCGAACGAGAACAAGACGGCGAAGAGCAGGAGCGCCCACCACGCCCCGTCGCCGTAGGCCAGCACGACGAGACCGGCGGCGCCGAGCAGGACACCGACGGCGCCGACCACCTGCTTGGACCGCCGATCGCCGAGCCATCCGGTCAGCGGCCGGACGACGACGGTGGCGAGCGCGGTGACCCCCACGTAGAACGCGGCCGTCGGCTCGTCGAGCCCCTTCCAGACGAGGAGCGGCACCAGGTGCACCGTCACACCGGCGTACGGCACGTTGCGGAGCCCGTGAAACGCGGCGAGAAGCCAGAACGTCGGCGTTCTCAACGCCTCGCGCGTCGTGAACTCGCGCGCCTCGTCGAGTGGCGGGCTCGCCCCCAGCGCCGAAGGGCGGACGGCGCGCTCGCCGTCGGGCAACAAGCCCATGCTCTCCGGTGAGCGCCGGATGAAGAGCACGAGCGGCAGCAGCAGCAGCACGGAGAAGCCGGACAACACCGCGGCCGTTCGCCATCCGAGCTTCAACACCGCCAGCGCCACCAGCGGAAAGATCAGGACACCGCCGATCGCCTGGCCCGTCTGTACGATCGCCATCGCCAGGCCGCGCTTGCGGCGAAACCAGTGAGCCACGACCGCCAGAGTCGCTTGATTGAACCCGGCCTGGAACCCGAAGCTCAACGGGCCGATGAAGACCAGCACGAAGAGCAGGTAACTGTGCGTGAGCGAGAGCAGGATGAGCCCGATGCCCGCCAGCAAGGTCCCGACGACCAGCATGACCCTGACGTCGAAGCGATCGATGAGATAGCCGACGAAGGGCGCGCCGAGCGCCGCCTCGAGCCGGGACAGCGAGAACGGCAGCGAGGTCGCCGCGCGGCTCAGGTTGAGCTCGGTGAGGACCGGCAGGAAATAGAGCGTGAACCCCGTGTTGAACAGACCGCCCTTCACCGCGTCCTGCACGCAGCCGATCGCGACGATCCACCAGCCGTAGAAGACGCGCCCGGGGCTCTGCGAGAGCGAGCGTCGTCTCATCGCCGGCTACCGCCGCGAGCGGCCGCGGGCCGTCTCACGGCTTGTAGTTCACGCTCTTCGGCAGCACCTTCTTCAACAGATCCGGGTACACGAAGGCGTTCAGGTCGAGCGGCTTGGTGAGCTTGCCCTGCTGCTTGAGCTGCGTCTCGGCGAGCCTGAACAGGCTGATCGTGAAGTCGTCGAGCACCACCTCGAAGCGAAGCTTGGTCATGAGCTGCTCGACCAGCGGCGGATCGAGGCTCTTGAGGAAGTCGGAGACGTCCTTGGCCGCGCGTTTGCGGTCCTTGTTGATGATGTCCGTCGCCTCGACGAGTGCCTTCATGAAGCCTTCGGCCTGCTCGGGGTTCTTCTTGATCCAGCCGAGGTTCATGTAGATGTAGACACCCTGCTCGAGGATGCCCTCCTGGTCCTTCAGCACCTTCGTGTTCTTGACCGCCGCGAGGCCGCGCGTCACCCACGGCTCCCACACCGCGTAGGCGTCGATGTTGCCGCGCTCCAGCGCCGCGACCATCTCCGGCGCTTCGACGTTGACCACCGTGTAGTCGGCCGGGTTCAGCCTGAGCTTGTCGATCAGCGCGAGCCAGAACACTTCACCGCCCGAGCCGCGCGCCACGCCGAGCTTCTTGCCCTTGAGCTGGTCCAGGCTGTCGACGTTGCGGCCGACGATCGCGATCCACCGCACGAGGCGCGTGGCCTGCGCGACGACGACGACGTTCGGATCCAGGTTGTGGTTGCTGACGCCGGCGATCTCCGAGCCGAACGCGGACTCGATCTGGCCGTTGATGAGGAAGGACACCATGGCCGAGCCGGACGGGCCGGTGTTGATCCGCACGTCGAGGCCGTGCTTCTTGAAGAGCCCCTCCTGCTGAGCCACGTAGTACGCCGAGAACACCGGGTCCACGCCGGTGGCGATCGTCATCTTGGTCTGCGCCGACGCCGCGCCGGTCCACAACAACAGGCTCGACATCACCAGCAGGCACTGCCTGCGTGTCAGCATGAAAGCGTCCTCCCGTTCAGGCCGCGCTGGGCCTCAGGTTGAGTTATGTCGTCGGTGAGTATCTGCCGGCGAACGTGTAAATGCTCCAGCGGAACATCCGGTCGGTGGCGAAGCCGAGGATGCCCAAGGTCACCAGCGAGACGAAGATCTCGTCCACCAGCATGAAGAGGCGCCCGTCCCACAGCATCTTGCCCAGGCCGTCGTTGGCAGCGATCAGCTCGGCCGCGACGATCGTGGTGAAGGAGTTCGCCATGGCCAGACGCATCCCGGTCAAGATGTAGGGCACCGTCGCCGGCAGCGCCACGTGAAAGAAGATCTGCGCCCGACTCGCCCCCAGCGACTCGGCCGCACGGATCTTGTTGGGCGCGATTGCCGAGACGCCGGCCGCGGTGTTCAGGATCACGATGAAGATGGTCGTGTAGATGATGAGGAAGATCTTCGATGCCTCGCCGATGCCGAACCAGATCACGGCCACGGTGATCATGGCGACGGACGGGATGAAGCGCAAGAACTCCGTGTACGGCTCCAGGAGCTTGCGCACCGGCCGGAACGAGCCCATGGCCAGGCCGATCGGAATGCCCAGGAGCGATCCGGCCAGGAAGCCGGCGAGGATGCGCTGCAGGCTCGCCCAGAGATGCTCGAAGAGCACGCCGCTCTTCGCCAGCGCGAGCGCCTTCTTGAAGACGACCGTCGGCGGCGGGAACAGCACCGAGCTCACGAGGTAGATCGAGGCCAGCTGCCAGAGCACGAACAGGCTCGCGAAGCCCACCGCGTAGCCGCCGTAGCCGGTCCACACCCGCCGCGTCAGGCGCATCGGCTACTCCGCGCGGGCGAGCGACTTGGCGACTTCGTCGCGGATCATCTCGTACACCTCTTTGTAGTAGCGCAGGAACGCGTCGTCGGTGCGGGCGCGCGCGCCGTTCAACGTGACTTCGATCACGCCCTTGACGTCCGAGCGCGGGCCGGCGCGCATCACGCCGATGCGCCCGCCGAGCGTGACCGCCTCGTCGATGTCGTGGGTGATGAACAGAACCGTCGTGCGCGTGGCGCGCCAGATGCTGGCGAGCTCGGCCTGCATGAGCGATCGGGTCTGGGCGTCGAGCGCGGCGAACGGCTCGTCCATCAGGAGCATCGTGGGCTCGTTGGCCAGCACGCGCGCGATCTGGATGCGCTGCTTCATACCGCCCGAGAGCTCGGCCGGGTACTTCTGCTCCTGCCCTCTGAGCCCGACCAGCTCGAGATAGCGCATGGCGCGCTCGCGGCGCGCGGCCTTCTCGACGTGGCGCATGCGCAGCCCGAACTCGACGTTCTCGACGGCGGTGAGCCAGCCGTAGAGCGAGTCGTCGCCTTGAAAGACGACGCCGCGGTCGCGGCTGGCGCCGGTGACCTCGCGGCCTTCCATCAAGATCTGGCCCGAGGTCGGCGGCTCGAAGCCGGCGAGCAGCTTGAGCACGGTCGTCTTGCCGCAGCCGCTCGGACCGAGCAGGCAGAAGAACTCGCCGACCTGGATGTCGAGGCTGAAGCGCTCTATCGCCGGGTAGTCGGCGCCCTGAAGCGAGCGGTAGGTCTTGCCGACGTCGCGAAACGAGACCAGCGGCTTGGCCATTGTCCCCGCGAGGACAATAGCCAAGCCTCCGGGTCTAGTCCAACCAATCCTTCTCTTTGAGCTTGCGCGGCAGGTACTTCTTGGTCAGGAACTGGAAGTCCTTGTTGGCCAGCGCGTCGAGCTCGTACTTGAGCCCGCTCGAGAGCATCCGCTTGATCTCGACCTGCCAGTCCTTCTTCTGGAACCAGGTGTAGCCGAGCAGCTCCTTGGCGCGCGAGACGTCCTTGTCGTTGAGCTTGATGCCGACGTTGCGCGGCAGCCCGTACGTCTCCGGATCGGCGCTCGAGAGCCCCATGAACTTCGCTTTCGGGATCGCCATGCGCTGGCTCTCGAAGGCGAGATTGATCGAGCCCTGCTTGATGACCGAATAGATGTAGTAGCCCCACGGATCGTTGTCGACGAGGACGTAGACCGGGAGCTTCTTCTCCTCGTGCAGCCGCCGGGCCAGGCGGCGGACGCCGCGCGGCGGCTGGCCGTTGCCGGTGAGCAGCACGCAATTGTGCGTGCGCCAGAACTTGTCCTCGGACAGACGGTTCCACTGCGTGCCCTTCTCGACCAGCAGCACGAAATCCGCCGTGCACCGCCGGATCTCGAGATATTCCGGCTCGACGATCGACGGGACGGAGTAACCGCCCTTGCCCAGGCGTGCGCAGTCGACCGTGTCGCCGTCGTCGACCAGCACCAGCGGCCCGACGATCGAGCCCGCGTTCTCGGCGCGCACGTGCAGCTCCTCGCGCAGCGCCGCCAGGGTCACCTCGAGATCCTCGATCAGCGGATCGGACTCGTCCTGGGTGTCGAGCGTGTTCTCGTGGGAGTTCCTGATCGTGTGCTTGGTTCGGTAGTAGATCTCGCGGAGCGAGGTCGTGAGGTTCGCGCGCTGGAGCTCGCAGAGCGCGTCGGCTACCAGGACCGTCTGCATGAACTTCTTGGCCATGCCCACGTTGAAGAACGAGCGGGCCTGCTTGCGCTTGCCGAGCTCGATCAGCCCCTTCTTCTCGTCGAAGGTCACGTTGGAGAGCGAGCGGACCGGGATCGAGAGCGTCGGATCCCTTCGCCGCTGGGCCGCGTCGATGACGACGTCGGCCACGCCGATCAGCTTCTTCTCGACCGTGGTGACTTTTCGGGTCTTCGCGGCCATCGGCGCCTCCTAACCCTTCCCGCGCCGGGCGCGCGCTTTCGATGCGGCGGTCGCATGGGCGCTTCGCGGCCTGCGGTCGGTCTTCGTGCGGTGGGCCGCGCGGCCCCCGCCCTCGCGCCGCGCCCGGCCGTGACCTCTCCCTTTCGCCGCCTCCGTCTCGGTCTTGGTCTTCGCCGTCCCCGTCGACGCCTCGGCGTCTTTCGCCCCCGCGACGTGAGGCGCATTGCCGTTCGCGATCGGGGAAGGCTCCGCGATGACCTTCGGGACCTCGCCTTCGACGCCCTCGGGCGTGACGATGATCGAGTGCGGCAGGCCTTCGGGACCGCTCCCGTTCTTGCCGAGCACCTCGTCGGTTTTGATACCGCCGGTCACCTTCATCGCCATCTTCTGGAGCTGCTCCTTCAGCTTCGCGACCGGCAGCTTGCCGCTCTTGAGCCGGTTGCACGAGTCGACGACCTCTTCGATGTAGAGCTGGAAGATGTCACGTCGGCTCTGCTCGCTATAGGCCCGCTCGCGGCGCCGGAGGAACGCGCCCAGTCGACGCCCGCACTCGCGCAAGGCCAGCGTGATCTCCTTGCTGATCTCGTCGTACTCGGCGATCGCTTCCTTGGACTCACTCGTGAACGGAACCCACACCGAGGCCATGTGCACGAAGATCACCATCGGCCCGGCCGGGAGCGCACCGCGGGACTGCGTCACGCCGTAGTTGCGCCAGGTCGTGTCGAGCACCGACTTGAAGATCGCACACGCGGACTGCTGATAGAGAAGCGGCACGCGGTTCGCGTAGCGGATGACGCGCGCGAGCTCGTGCCCGTTCCCGTCTTCCTCTTCGCCTTCGGCGAGCGGGATCGCCTGCTTCTGCTGATCCGCCTGCGCCTGCTCGGGGCCCCGGCCGTAGGCCAGTCCCGCCTCGATCACGAACGGGTTGCCGCGATACACCGCCGGCGGCCGGCTGACCGCCGTGTAAAAATCGCCCTTCAGGTGCTGATAGAGCCCCGCGAGGATCGCCTGCTCGCCGATCGGCGACAGACAGTTCGTGGGCGGGGCCATGATCTTCGTCGCCTGGATCGCCTTGTAGAGGTTCTCGGCGGGCTGGCCGAGCACGTCGCGCGGACGTGCGCGCGGCGAGAGGCCGGCGGCTTTGCAGATGTCCTCGGCCAAGCGCGGCGACACGCGGCTGAAGTCGCCGGCCAGGAATCCCGAGAGCCAGTGGCTCTTCGTGTCCTGGAGCATCTTCAGCAGCATCCCGAGCTCGATGCCGTAGGGATGCGGCTTGATCTCGCGCGGCGACTCCGGCACCTGATCGTACGTCCGCGGCAGCGCCTTGGTCTCGCCCTCGGGCGTGAGGTACGTGAGCTTCACGTGCGGGTTCGCGATGATGGTCTGCTCGACGTACTCGTCGACCGAGGCGCGGCCCTTCTGGTAGCGGCCCTCGACTTCCATCGTGACCTGGGTGCCGCGCGGCGACTCCCAGTCGATCTGCTTCTTCTCGAGGATCAGCGGCTCGTTCTTCTTGGTGTCGATCTGCACCTCGAAGAAGTGAGCCGGCGACTTCGCGCCGGTGCGCGAGATGATCTGGACCGGCTTGCCGGTCGTCAGCTGACCGTACATGCCGGCGGCCGAGATGCCGATGCCCTGTTGGCCGCGACTCATCCGGAGCCGGTGGAACTTCGATCCGTACAGGAGCTTGGCAAAGATCGGCGGAATCTGCTGCCGGACGATGCCGGGGCCGTTGTCGGCGACGGTGATCCGGAAGCGAGTGGCCTGGCTCGCCGCAGGCGGCGGGCCGCCATTGCCGACCGCTTCCAGCTTGATCGTCACGTCCGGGAGGATCCCGGCTTCCTCGCATGCGTCGAGCGCGTTGTCGACCGCCTCCTTGACGCAGGTGAGGAGGGCCTTGCGCGGGTTGTCGAAGCCGAGGAGATGGCGGTTCTTCGTGAAGAACTCCGACACGGAGATCTCGCGCTGACGCGCACCCATCTCGACGGCGGAGACGGTCGTGCGCGGAGCCGGCGCGGGTGCTGCAGCGCTCTCCTCTGAACGCTCCTGCTTTTCGGGCTTCGAACGCGGCGGCTTCTCGGGCTTCGAACGCTGCGGCTTACGGCTACGCTTGGCCAATGGCTCGCTCGATGGTTCGCATATTCCCAACATACAAGCAAAATTCGAGGGCCGGACTCAAGTTTTCCCGCTCGTCGGCCGTCGCGCGGTCTGCCGCGTGGGCCAGGCCGTGAGCTCGGTCATCAGCGCGCGGGCCGCCCCGCTCAGATAGGCGCGCCGCCGGTGGATCAGCACGACCGGGATCGTGACGGGCGTCCCGGCGATTCGCATCGAGCGCAAGGTGCCCGTTCGCAGCTCCTCGTCGACGCTGCTCTCCGGCAGGAGCGCCAGACCGAAGCCGGCCTCCACCATCCGTTTCTGCGCCGTGAGACTGTCGATCGGGATGATCTCGGCCGGGTGGAGCCCCCAGGCCGCGAGCCGATTCTGGAGCGACCAGGGATACGGATCGTAGAAGGCGTCGCTTCGCGGCGGAAACGCCACCCATCGCTCGGCGCCGAGCGCTGACGGCTCCACGCGGCGCCGGTTCGCCAGGCGATGACGCGGCGAGCAGACGACCATCATCGGCTCGCCGTAGATGGCCAGCGCCTGCATCTCGGCGTGTGGATCGGAGCCGTAGCGCAGCCCGAGCGTCGCGTCGCCGCGGCGGACCAGCACGCTGACCTCCTGGCTGAGCGCGGTGCGCAGCCGCAGCTCGACGTTGGGATGGGCGTCGCGGAAGCGCTCGAGGCAAGCGGTCAGGGTCGTGCTCGCCAGGGTCCCGACCAGCGCCAGGGTGATGGTGCCGCGATCGACTTGATGGAGCGCCCGGACCGACTCGAGGCCGTCGCGCATACAGGCCAGGAGCCCCTCGGCGTGAGGCAGGAACGTGCGGCCGGCCTCCGTGAGGACGACCCCGCTGCGGATCCGCTCGAACAGCGGCGCGCCGAGCTCACGTTCGAGCAGGTCGAGCCGGCGGCTGACCGCGGGCTGCGACAGATGCAGGAGCGACGCGGCGCGCGTGAAGCCGCCGCCGCGCACGATCGCGACGAACGCCTGGACCTGGTCGATCTCCACGGCCATGAGCATAGCTGATGGCCATCCTCCGTTCTATGCATTGGACACATGGCCGGCCCGCCGGTACGGTGCGGGATCAGGAGGTGCGCCATGCTCGACAACTCGGTCCTCGCCGGTGAAATCGTCCGCCACGGTGCCTACGTCTGCGTTCGGCTCGCCGACGGCGCCGACGCTCGCGGAGCCGCCGCTGTCGCCATCCCCGCGCTCGCCGACAAGCTCGGCCTCGTGAACGAGTTCGAGCCGGCCCAGGGCCCGCCCTCGCAGGCGATCGCCTATCTGCGCCGGCACGGTGCGACCGCGGGTGCCGTCGCCGACGACGGCGTCGCGCAGGCTGACCTGGTCATGCACATCGCGGCGCCGACCGGGCAGCCGGTGAGCGACTTCTGCGGCGAGGCCACTCGCCTGCTCGGGTCGCTGGCGCGCCTGCGCGTGATCGGCGGCGTCGTCAGGCCGCGCGTCTACACCGGCGCCGCCATGAACAACTTCGCCTATGCGCATCAGGTGGTTCAGCGGCCGGGGCGCCTCATGCCCAACGCGTTCCTCCTGCCGATGAACAAGACGGCCGCGTGGTGGGCGAAGGACTGGATGGAGCGCCACACGTATTTCCTGCCGCGCTACGACGACGAGGGCCGCATGAAGAACGAAGGGCACGCGCTCGCCTCCGCGGCCGGCATCTCGTGCCTGCTCCGGCGCACGTACAAGGCGACCACCGAGCCGGCGCCCGACGGCGCGTACGACTTCGTCACCTATTTCGAGTGCGCCGACGCCGACGTGCCGACGTTCCATCAGGTGTGCGCGAGCCTGCGGGACGTTGCCAAGAATCCCGAGTGGAAGTTCGTGCGTGAGGGGCCGATGTGGCAGGGCCGCCGCGTCGCCGCCTGGGCCGACGTCTTTTCGGGCCGCGCGACATGAGCAACGCGCGGCCGGCCAATCCGATCGCCGCGGTTCTGCGCCGCTTTCGCGCTACGGCCTGCCGGCGCGATGCGCGGCCGTGAGGAGCCGGTCGAGATCGGCCGGCCGCTTGTACGGAAGCCGCTCGCGCAGGCTCACCATCGACACGCCCGTGCCCAGGTGGCTGGCTTGCTCGAATTCCTCACGCGCTTCTTTCATGCGCCCGAGCTCGGTGAACAGGACCCCGCGGTAGGCGTGGGCCGGTAGGAAGTTCGGATTCCCCTTCAACGCCCGGGCGAAGGAGTCGAGCGCCTGCTGTCGCTGCCCGGTCAAGTAGTAGCCGTGGCCCAGTGTCCAGTCGTAGAAGTACGGGTAGTGCGGATTGAGGCGCATCGCGCGCCGGATCGACTGGATGCACTCTTCCGGCTTGCCGGACCAGCAGAGCGTCTCGGCCAGCGTCTCGTAGCCGTCCGCGTCGTTGGGCGCCAGCGCGACGGCCTGCTGGGCCTCGGCGATCGCGCGGTCGTGCTGCTTCATCCACAGGTAGATCTGTCCGAGCACGTGGTGCGCGGCGACGAGAGAATCGTTGAGGGCGATCGCCTTCTCGGCGAGCTCGCGGGCACGCTCGAGCCCCTCGCGGTCGGTGCTCCACATGAACTGCCAGCTCTGGAGGTGTGTCCAGGCCAGGCCGAGGTAGGCCCCCGCGTAGCTCGGATCGAGATCGAGCGCCTTCACGAACAAACGCCGCGCTTCGGCATTGCCGTCGCGCGTCGTGAGCCGGCGCTCCTCGTGGCCGCGCAGCACGAGGTCGTACGCCTCCGGGTTGCCGGTCGGCGGCCGGCCGAGGCGCCGCTTCTCCGCCTCGGTGAGCTTGACCGCCATCGCGCTGACGATCCGCTGCGTGACCTCGTCTTGCAGCACGAAGATGTCGTTCACCTCGCGATCGTAGCGCTCCGCCCAGATGTGGTATCCGGTGGTGGCGTCCACGAGCTGCGCGGTGATCCGCACGCGGCTGCCGGAGCGCTGCACGCCGCCTTCCAGGACGTAGCGCACGCCGAGATCGCGGCCGACGTCGCGGACCTTGACCGCCTTGCCCTTGTAGGTGAAGACCGAGTTGCGCGCGATCACGAACAGGCCCGAGACCTTCGAGAGCCCGGTGATCAGGTCCTCGGTGACCCCGTCGCTGAAGTACTCCTGAGACGGATCCTGGCTCAGGTTCGAGAACGGCAGCACGGCTACCGAGGGCCGGTCCGGCAGCGGGAGCCCGGCCGACTCGGGCGGTTTGAGCCAGCGCCAGCCGACCCACCCGGCCGCGCCGAGAAGCACGAGGATCGCAACGGCGGCCGCGACGGGCTTGACCAGCCGCGATCGGCCGCGTGCTCGCGGCCCGGGCGCAGCGTTCGGATCGAGATGGAGCCGATACACGCGCACCGGCCGCGCGATGTTCTTGACCGAGTGCTCGCCCTTGAACTCGTAGCCGAACGGAAGCTTGCCCTCGATCTGGTCGTACGCCGTGCCCGAGAGACAGATGCCGCCGCCGTCAGCGAGGCTCTCGAGGCGCGCGGCGATGTTGACGCCGTCGCCGTAGAGTCGATCGCCCTCGACGATGACGTCGCCCAGATTGATGCCGATGCGGAACCGCATCCGCCGCGTCGGCGGCAGCGCGGCGTTGCGCGATTCGAGCTCGCGCTGGATGTCGACCGCCGACTGGACCGCGTCGACCACGCTCGCGAACTCGGCCAGCACGTTGTCACCCGGCGCGTCAACGACGCGGCCGCCCCGTGCGGCCACCATCGAGGCGATGACCGCGCGGTATTCGGTGATGGCGCGGACCGTGGCGACCTCGTCGTCGCCCATGAGGCGGCTGTAACCTTCCACGTCCGCGCTCAGAATGGCGGCGAGCTTGCGCTCGACGGGGCGCTCATCCATGACTACGAATTCTATCGTCTCCGGACGAGCGCTTCTCTGAATGAGCCGCGCGCGATCGGCCCAGCGCTACGCGCACCCCATCGCGTAGACCTGCGTGGCGCCTTCGGGCAGCGGCCGCGTGCTCCAGCTCTGGCCGGCGTCCTCGCTGGCGAACACCTCGCCGCCGCTCGTCGCGCAGAACATGCGCCGCGGGTGGTGCGGGTCGAACGCGAGCGTGAACATCGTCGTCTGCGGCTTCACGCCCATGTCCACGCGGCTCCAGCTGGTGCCGCCGTCCTTGCTGCGAAACAGCACGCCGACCTCGCTCTGGAACGTGGCGCCGGCGGCCACCCAGATCGTCTTCGAGTCGCCGGGCGCCTCGCGGATGTCGCGGCAGTAGGTCTGGCCGTTGGGGTTGAGCGGCTCGAGACGCGCGGTGGTCCAGTGCTCGCCGCGGTCCGTGCTGCAGAAGAGTCCGGCGCGGCCGATCGCGAAGACCTGGCCGGGGCGCCAGCGCGCGACGAGCACGCCGTGCATGTCCACGGTGTCGTCGTTCACGTATTGGCCGTGGCTCATGTTGTCCCAGTGCTCGCCGCCATCGAGGCTCCGGATCACGCCGCCGACTTCGATCGCGCCGTAGATCTCGTCGGGGTTCGTCGGATTCGCGGCGAGCTCCAGGACGCGCTTGGCCGGGTTCGAGCCGGCCGCGACGGTGATCTCCGGGAAGCGAACGGTCACCGGCAGCTGCCGCCAGTGGTCACCGCCGTCCTCGCTCCGATAGATCTCGCAGTTCTCGTAGCCCGCGTACACCACCTTCGGATTGCGCGGATCGAACGCGAGGGACCAGACCGGCAGCCCGTGGTCCGGCACGTCGAGCTTTTCCCAGTGCTCCCCGTGGTCGGTGCTCCGATACGGGCCGGCCTGGGTTCCGACGTACACGGTGTCGGAATCGTTTGGATGGGTGGCGATCGCGCGGATGGCGGGCGCGGCGGGCAGGCCGCGTGTCGCGAGCTCCCATCGATCGTCGCCGACGGCCATTCGATAGAGGCCGGACTTCACGGGCCGGTTCGGCGCGGTCTCGCCGGCCAGGCCCACGTACACGTAGGACGCGCGGCTCGTTGTCATGGTGCCACTCCTCATGCGGCGCCGCGCAGGCGCGGCGCCACCTCTTCTGCGTAGAGACGGATCGAGCTCAGCACGCGATCGAGCGGGATGCGCCCGCCCACGTTCGGTTCGGCGATGACTCCGGCCAGGCCGAGCTGGTCGCGCAGCTGGCGCAGCCGATCGACGACCTGGTCCGGCGTGCCGTAGGCGACGCGATCGCGCAGCACATCCTCGTAGGTGAGGCTCGAGAGCCTCTCCGCGCGCTCGGCGCGCTCCTCGGACGAGGTCGTGCCGGCCGCGCCCACGGACGAGGCGAAGTTCTCGGCCAGCCGACGGTACGAGCGCATCGTGCTCTCCTCGGGCTCCGTGCGCGCCTGCGCCGCGGTGGCCGCGACGTAGACCGGGATGCGCAGGTAGACGTTGCCGTCGCCCGCGTGCCCGCGCTCGCGGCGCCCGTCGCGATACGCCCGGAGATGACCGATCGCCTCGGGGACGTCGAAGCCGCGCAGGCCGGTGACGAGCGAGTACCCCATGCGGCCCACCATCGGAAACGTGTCGGGCGTGGTCGCCGCGACCCAGATCGGCGGATGCGGCTTCTGATACGGGCGCGGCACGACCGTCAGATTGTCGGCCTCGAAATATTTCCCGCGGTGCGAGAAGCCCTCCTGCGTCCACGATTTCAAGATGACGTCGAGCGACTCCTGAAAGCGCTCACGGCTCTCGTCGTAGGGGATGCCGTACCCGGAGTACGCGCGGGGAAAGCCGCTGCGGCCCACGCCGAAGTCGAGCCGGCCCTTGCTGATCTGATCGACGGTCGCGGCCTCTTCGGCGGTGCGGATCGGATGGCAGAGCGGAAGCACGCTGACGCCCGTCCCGATGCGCAGCCGCGTCGTGCGCGCGGCCAGCGCCGCGGCGAGCACTAGCGGCACCGAGGCGATCGAGGGAATGCCCGCGCCCATCGGATCGGTGGGCCTTCTGTGCACGGCGAAGTGGCGCTCGGCCAGCCACACGCCATCGAGCCCCGCCGTCTCGGCGATCTCGGCGATCGTCATCGCCTCGCTGAACGCCTCTTCCTGCGTTCTCCCTTCGCGATGATCGCATTCCATCACCAGGCCGACGTGCATAGGGCCCTCCCCCGCGCCGCTCGAGCGTCTCCGATGGCGGGCAGATTATACTGCGCGCTCGAACGCAACGTGCTGGGGTGCGCGCCGCAGGCCGTCGCGGGGCTGGGGCCCCGCCGGCCGACGCGCGCATAGAATCCGGGAGGTGGACGAGCCATGGAAGTCTTCGACGCGATTCGTACGCTGCTGGCGGTGCGGGCCTATCAGGACAAGCCAATTCCGGACGACGTGGTGCGGCGGATCGTCGAAGCCGGACGTCTCACCGGCAGCGGAATGAACCGGCAGCCCTGGCACTTCGTTGTCGTCCGCGACAAGAACACGCTGCGGCGTTTGGGATCGCTCGCGAGCAGCGGGTCGTACACGGCCCAGGCGCCCCTCGCGGTGGTCGTGGCGACCGACAAGACGCGATTCGCCGTGTCGGACGCGAGCCGCGCGATCCAGTCGATGCTGCTGGCTGCGTGGGCCGACGGCGTCGGATCGAACTGGGTCGGGTTCGGCGGGCTCGATCAGGTCAAGGATCTTCTCGGCCTGCCAGCGGGCCTCGAGGTCCTGGCGATCCTACCGTTCGGCTATCCGACTCGGCCCGTGGGGCGGGGCAAGAAGCAGCGCAAGGCGCTGCGCGAGGTGGCTCATCTCGAGCGGTACGGACGGCCCTTCGAGTAAGGGCGCGCCGGGCTCAGTCGACGCCGAAGTCGTAGATGCCGCTGACCTGGCTGCCGCCGCCGCGCGCGGCGGCGAATCCGTATTCGCCCGGCGCCAGCGGCGCCCGCGGCCGCACCCGGTAGAACCCACGGCTGTCACGTTCGGCGTCGACCTCGACCATGTCCTCGCTGCGGATTCCCCGCCGGCTCGTGCCGCCGGCGTACGGTACGCTCGAGCCGCTCCCCACCTTGAGGTTGCGGTCGTTCTTGCCGGGGTCGAGACGCACCAGCGGCATCTCGTTCGGCGCGGTCGTGATCACGAAGGTCGGCTGCCGGTCCTGTGTGCGGTATTTCGCCTTGTTGCCGGCGATGACCGCCTCGGTCGAGCGGCCCGCGTACCGCGCCCGATTCGTCTGAATCTCGATACCGGAGACCATCAACTCCACTTCTTTGCCGGCGGCGATGTGAAAGACCGTCGGCCGCGCGGCCATTGCCGCGGGCGGAACCGCCGCCACACTGGCCGCAGGAGGCGCGCCGGCGGCCGGCGCGGGCGGG
>DATEMW010000115.1:0-2153 GCA_035275385.1 Candidatus Methylomirabilota bacterium
AGCGAGATGACGAACGGCTTCGCCGCCAGCCGCGTGCCGAAGAGGTTCGTTATCGTGCGCACTGCTCGAACACGAGCACCATGGTGGGGTTCCTTGCGTCAGGATGACGCAAAACACAGACCATTTCCGGACCATATCGCCGTCTGTCGATTTGGCGGGCACTTATTGAGAGGTCGGGGCCGGCGCCGGCCCCCTATCGGTCGGTTTCTGTCCGATCCGAAGAGGGACGTGTGGACCGACCGTGACCAGCCCCGGGGCTGGCGAACACCAGCCCGGGAGCCCCTTTCACGCCGGGCCCGGGCCGGGGTTTCAGCAGATGTACGCCACTACCCCGGAGCGGGAGGACAACGATGAGCGACAAGAACACGATGTTGCGGCAAGCCGAGGACGCGTTCGCCGAGCTGCACCAATCGATCGACGGCCTCACGGACGAGCAGATGCGCCGCGTGTGGCTCGGAAGCTGGGGCGTCCGCGAGATCCTGATCCACATCTCGGGCTGGCACGACGCGATGATCGGCGCGTTCGCCAACATCGCCAAAGGCGAGGCGCCCTACCCGCCGGGGACGTATGATGACTTCGACGGCTGGAACGCGCGCTTCGTGGAGCGAAAGACCGGCGTGAAGACGGCCGACGTGCTGGCCGAGCTCGATCTGAGCCATCGCCGTTTCGTGGGCGCGGCCGCCGTCCTCGCGGAGCCGCACTTCACGCCGGGCGGCGCGGCCCGCGACTCGTTCGATGGCGCCGGCGCCGGCCACTACAGAGAGCACACCGCGCAGATTCGCGAATGGAGGCAGGGCGTATCGTGAGCGAGATCGGCTTCCTGGTGTTCGAGACGCCGATCGGCGTCTGCGGAATCGTGTGGGGCGATCGGGGCGTCGTGGCCGTGCAGCTGCCCGAGGCGAACGAGGCGGCGGCGCGCGCGCGACTGGGTCGAGACTACCCCGGTGCTCGAGAGTCTGCGCCACCGCCCGACGTCGAGCGCGCGCGTGAGGCGATCGTGGCGCTGCTCCGCGGCGAGCCGAGCGATCTGTCGTTCGTGGAGCTCGACATGAGCCGGGTCGCGCCGTTCAACCAGCGCGTCTACGAGATCGCGCGCACGATTCCGCCGGGCTCGACTCTGACCTACGGAGAAATCGCCGCACGGATGGGCAAGCCGGGCGCGGCGCGCGACGTCGGCGCTGTGCTCGGCCAGAACCCGTTCTCGATCATCGTGCCCTGCCATCGGGTGGTCGCGGCCGGCGGCAAGATCGGCGGCTTCTCGGCGCGCGGCGGCGTCCGGACCAAGCTGCGGCTGCTCTCGATCGAAGGCGTTCAGGCGCCGGGCACTGCTCCGCTCTTCGAGCGCGGTCCGCTCGCCGGCACACATCGCGCGTGAAGCTCGACACGATCGCCCTCGTCATGAGCACAGCGGCCGCGCTCGTGGGCTGCGCCTCGGGCCCGGTGACCGGGCGTGTGTCGGTCACCGGCCAGGAGCCGGCGCCGCTGACGATGAGCTGGGAATCTGGACTCCTGGGCGACAGCGGCACGATGGCCGCCGTGATGCCCGACGGCGAGCGCTTCTCGGGCAAGTACACAGTGGTGAAGAAGGGAGCGGCGCGCGGCCGCATCGATCCGGCCTGGGAAGGCGACGAGCCGTCTGATGCCCGCGGCGAGATCGACGACAGCATGTGGGGCGCGGCGCGTGATCGCGGCGCGTTCGTGACCACGCATCTGAACAAGGCGATCGCGACCCTGAAGGGCGACCGTGGGTCGACCATGCTGTGCCGGTTCTCGCTCGACGCCGCGGAAGCGGGCATGCGCGGCGGCGGCGCCGGCGCGTGTCAGACCTCGAAAGGCGCGAAGATCACCGCGAAGTTCTAGCGCGAAGTTCTAGGAGACGCCCACCGCCGGCCGCAGCGGCTGCGGAATCAGCCACAGCACGAGCGCGGCGGCGCCATAGCAGATCACGAACGCGATCAGCGCCTGCGTGTAGCTCTGCGTCTGGTCGTAGACCCAGCCGGTGTACACGGCGGCCGGCATCGACGCGAAGCTCTGAAACATGCTGATCCAGCCGCGGATCGTCGCGAAGTGGGAGCGGCCGAAGTAGTCGCCGACCAGCGCCCACGTCACCGAGTTCACGCCGTCGCCGAACGAGAACAAGACGGCGAAGAGCA
>DATEMW010000116.1:0-19751 GCA_035275385.1 Candidatus Methylomirabilota bacterium
GAAGAAGTTGAAGCGCACATCGCCCTTCTTGAGCTCGATCGCCAGGAACGGCGCCGTCGACGCGTCGAGATCGAGCAGCTGCCACTGCTTGGGCACGTCGGGATAGGACAGAAGCTCGTCGAGAAGCTTGCGCGTCTCGGCGTCGCCCGTGCGCAGCAGATCGCGGTGGAGCCACTGGATGAAGGCCGCCGCGGTCGCTTCCCAGTTGACGACGTACGGCCGGAGCGCCTTGGGGTGATACGACAGGCGCATCGCGTTCGCCGGGCCAAGCTCCGCCGTCGCGGCGGGATCCAGGAAGAGCCCCATCACCTTGCCCATCGCGTCGTTGGTCATCAGGATGTTCCAGTGGCGATCGAGCACCATCGCGGGCAGGGGCTCCTGCTGGCGCAGCATGAATCCGAGCGCTTGCTTCACCTGCGCCATCTCGGGCGCGTCCAATCCCGTCTCGCGATAGACGGGCGCGTAGCCGGCGGCGGTCAGGAGATCGTTGCGGCTGCGGAGCGGGACTTCGAGCACCCGCGACAGGAGCAGCACCATCTCACGGCTCGGCTGCGTGCGGCCGGTCTCGAGAAAGCTCAGGTGCCGCGTCGAGATCTCGGCCTCGAGGGCCAGGCCGAGCTGGCTCATCCGCCGCCGCTCGCGCCACTGCTTGAGGAGCCGGCCGACGGTGCTCGGTCGGGCCGCGCGGAGATGACGTCGCGCGCTCTTACCGTCGCTCACACGAGCAACTATACGCGGGCGATAAGGGGCGGCCAATTACCTTGCAGGTAATGCCCCCGCTATTTGGCGATGCAGGTCGCGATATTCTCCTGCGTGCACTCGTCGAGGCCGGTGTAGATGACCGGCTCGACCTTCTTGCCGTTGATCAGGTCGATCAGGTTCGTCGGCACCTTCATCGTCGTCGCCGTGGCCTTCGACAGCGTGCGCAAGGGACGCCGCAACTCGACCGCGTGACCGGCGCCGCCGATCACTGCGGCAATAAGCGCTCCAGCTTTCCGGCGAGGTCGCGGCTGACCAGCCCCTGCAGGGCGATCCGCAGATCCGGTCGCTTGTCCATGAAGGTGCGCAGGCTCGCGAGCGGCCAGGCCATGTAGCGCGCGGGCTCGGTGAACGTGGCCTCGACCGGCGATGGAGCTCCCGCCATGGCGATGGCGGTGCCGATGATGTGTCCGGGCTCGAGCGTCCCGACCGGCTTGCCCTGCTTCCTGACCTCCGCGTTGCCGGCGATCGAGATGCAGAGGCGCGAGACCGGCTCACCCTCGGCCAAGACGCGGTCGCCGACCGCGCCGTCTCTCCATTCGCCGACGAGGGTCAGCGAGAGAAACTCACGCGGCCGCAGGGACCGGAACGCCAGCTCGTAGAGCCGCTGCTCGTCTCTGGACAGCACGACCGGCCGGCGCTCGAGATAGATGCGCGAGATCTGATAGAGGTTGATGACCGTGAACACCGACGCCCAGAGAATCGGCGGCCATAGCACCGTGTGCTGAAGCAGGAAGTACGGCATGTTGGTGAGCGCCGCGGCCACCGCGAACCAGCGCAGCCACAGCATGTCGCGCACCGAGTACGAGACCAGCAGCAAGATGTTCGAGAAGTGCACGAGGTAGTCGACGGCTTGAAAGCTCACTTCTTTTCTTGCTCCTCTTCCGGCGGCGGTGGTCGTCGGATCAGCGAGTCGACGGCCTTGTTGAGCGGCGTGTAGGTAGTCGCGGTCCGCCCTCGGAGAAAATCGGCCAGCAGGCCCCCGAGCGCGACGCGCGCCGCGTCTTCGAGAAAGACCGGGTCCTGCAGAATGACCTCGCTCGACACGATGGCCTCGGCGACGGAAGCCCAGACCGGCTCGCCCGTGTGCGTGTCCCACAGCTGGAGCGCGAGCCGGAGGATACTCGAGCGCGTCTGCACGATGCGGAAGTCGGCAAACTTCCAGCGCTCGGTCATCGTCTGCGTGAACGACACCAGCCGCGGCTGAAAGGCGTAGCGCGCCTCGACGGCGGCCCCGAGCTTCTTGAGGGCGCTCGCCTCGAGGATGTTGGTCTGCTCGTAGTCCGTCCGCATGCGGACGTACTCGGCCGCGAGGCCGCGCGTGTTGATCCGCGTCGCGGTGTCCTGCGGCGAGACCACCTTGAACTCCGGCGTTATCGTTCTCAAGATGTCCGCCAGATAGAACGAGAGCCCGAGCTCGTTGCCGCGCAGGCCGCCGGGCGCGTGCGCTTCGAAGATCGCGACGGGCTCGCGCGCCAGCGCCCACGGGCTGAACGATGCGGCCTGGGGTGTGGCGGACGTCCTCACCGTCCAGCCGTAGATGGACGGACTGCAGGCGGTCGCCGTCACCAGCAAGAGGAAGAGGAGACCCGTCCTCGAGGCGCCGCGCGCGGCGACCATGAAGCCGCTACCGGCCGACTGGAGCACCTGGGGGAAAGCATACACAGGCCCCGCGGCGGAGTCATCCGGGCTTTACCTCGTGAGTAATTGACCTGCGGGGCGCGCGCGGAGACGATGCAACCCGGGGAGACACCATGCTACGAGTCGCCTTCGCCGGAACCTTCTCGACCACGCTCGAGCCGTCCGTCCGCGCCCGCCTGGCCGCGCCGTGCGACGTGATCACGGGTGACGAAGTCGGCATCGTCTCGCGGCTCGCCGACGTCGAGGTGCTGGTCACCTTGGTTTTCAATCGCCAGATGGCCGACGCGGCCAAGAACCTGAAGCTCGTTCAGGTTCCGGGGGCCGGGCTCGATCGTATCGACCGCTCGGCGCTGCCGACGGGAGTCGCGCTCGCGAATGCGTACGGGCACGAGGTCGGTATCGCCGAGTACGTGATCGGCGCGATGCTGGCGCTGACGCGCAGCTTCGGGCGGATCGATGCGTCGCTTCGGCGAGGCATCTGGGAGAGCCAGTGGGGAGTCGGCGTCGCGGCGCCGCTGCCGTGGCCGGAGATGGCGGGCAAGACGCTCGGCATTCTCGGCTACGGGCGGATCGGGCAGGCCCTGGCGCGTCGCGCCCGGGCGTTCGACATGGACGTCTGTGCGATCCGGCGCGACGTGACGCGATCCGAAGCCGACGGGCTCTCGCTGCTGGGCGGCAAGGAGATGCTCGACCCCGTCTTGCGTCGCGCCGACTATCTGGCGGTCACGCTCTCGCTGAACGAAGAGACGCGGGGCCTGATCGGCGCTCGGGAGCTCGCGCTCATGAAGAAGACGGCCATGCTGGTCAACGTCGCGCGCGCCGAGATCGTCGACGAGGACGCGCTCTATCAGGCGCTGCGCGCCCAGCGCATCGCGGCAGCCGCGCTCGACGTCTGGTATCAATATCCGAGGAGCGCCGAGCCGACCTTTCCGGGTCGGCGGCCCTTCCACGAGCTGCCCAACGTGATGATGACGCCGCACGTGTCCGGATGGACCGAAGGCATGCTCGAGGCACGGGCCACGCTGATCGCCGAGAACATCGGCCGGACCGCGCGAGGAGAGCCGCCGCTGAACCTGATCCGCTGAGCCGCCGAACGAGACCCGCGCTGCCCTTCTTCTACGGCTGGATCATCGTCGCCGCCGGCTTCGTCACCATGGCGATCGGCGTCAACGCGCGCACGGCGTTCTCGCTGCTGTTCCCGCCGATCCTCGACGAGTTCGGCTGGGATCGCGGCGTCACCGCGGGCGCGTTCTCGTTCGGCTTCCTGGTTTCGGCCTTCCTGAGCCCGCTCGTCGGACGGCTGATGGACCGCCGCGGCCCGCGAGTCGTGATCGAGATCGGCGTGATCGTGATGGGGATCGGCCTGATGCTGGCGCCGCTGGTGAGCCGGCCGTGGCATCTCTACGCGACGCTGGGCGTGCTGGTGGGCGGCGGCGCCAACTGCCTGGGCTACACGGGCCAGTCGCTGTTTCTTCCCAACTGGTTCGTGCGCCGGCGCGGGCTGGCGTTGAGCCTGGCGTTCTCCGGCGTCGGTCTCGGCTCGATCGTGCTGCTGCCGTGGCTCCAGTCGCTCATCGCGCACACCGGGTGGCGCGCCGCCTGCTGGGCGCTGGCGCTGCTCGTGCTCGGCATCCTCGCGCCATTGAACCTGGTCTTGAAGCGACGGCCAGAGGACATCGGCCTGCGGCCCGACGGCGATGTCGCTCCGAGCGGCGCCTCCGGCCCGCGCCGAACGAATGTCGTCGACGCGGCGTGGGCGTCGGTCGACTGGACGCTGGCCCGAGCCATCCGGACGAGCCGTTTCTGGTGGATCGGCGTCGCCTATTTCTTCGGGCTCTTCGCCTGGTACGCCGTGCAGGTCCACCAGACGAAATACCTCGTCGAGGTCGGCTTCAGCCCGTCGCTCGCCGGCTGGGCCCTCGGGCTCGTGAGCCTCTTCGGAGTTCCCGGCCAGATCGTGCTCGGCTATCTCTCCGACCGGATCGGGCGCGAGTGGGTCTGGACGGTCGGAAGCCTCGGCTTCGTGCTGTGCTTGCTCGCGCTGCTGGCGTTGCCTCAGGCGCCGACCGTGACCTTGCTCTACGTCATGGTCGTCTCGCAGGGGATGCTGGGCTACGGCCTGACGTCCGTGATCGGCGCGATCCCCGCCGAGATCTTCGAGGGCCGCCACTACGGCTCGGTCTTCGGTACGCTCATGCTGACCGCGATCGGCGGCGGCGCCGCCGGTCCGTGGGTGGCCGGCGCGCTGTACGATCTCACCGGCAGCTACACGCCGGCGTTCTGGATCGCGATCGCCGGCTCGGTGCTGTCGGCGCTGGCCATCTGGATCGCGGCGCCCCGCAAGGTGCGTGCGGTCGGCAACCCGCACTGAGCCAGGCGCGCCCGTCGGGCGGTGGCGCGGCATTGTACGGTGGAGAGCGCGCCGGTACAGTGTTGCGGCAGAGGAGCCTACCTATGACCGGCAAGGCAATCACGGCGCTGGTGTTGGCGCTTATGGTGGCAGCCGTCGTCGGGATCGGGGCCGCGGCGCCCGGCATCGACAAGCTCTACGTGCTCGACTGCGGTCAGAACATCGGCAAGGACCAGTCGCGCTGGTCGCCCGGCATCAACCAGGGCAAGCCGATCGAATTCTCCGACAACTGCTATCTGATCCGGCACGACAAGGGCATTGTGCTGTGGGACACCGGCATCCCCGACGCGGTCGCCGCGATGCCGGACGGCATGGTCGTCGCCAACGGCGCCATCACGTACCGGCGGACGAAAACGCTCGCCGCGCAGCTCGAGCAGATCGGGCTCAAGCCCGCCGACGTCACGTACGTGGCGGTCTCGCACACGCACGGCGATCACGTCGGCAACATCGCGCTGTTTCCGTCGGCGACCGTGCTGATCCAGGCAGCCGAGTACGACTGGGCGATGGCCGGCCCCGCCAAGCCGGCGTTCGCGTCGACGCAGATCATCAAGAAGCTCGCGGGGGATCACGATGTGTTCGGCGACGGCAGCATCAAGATCATCTCGACGCCGGGCCACACGCCGGGCCACCAGTCGCTGCTGGTGAACCTGCCGAAAACCGGCGCGCTACTGCTGACCGGCGACGCGGTGCACCTTCAGGACAACTGGACGCACCGGCGCGTGCCGTCGATGAATTTCAACCGCGCCCAGACCCTGGCGTCCCTCGAGCGCATCGCCGCGCTGCTCGAGGAACGCAAGGCCCAGCTGTGGATCAACCACGACAAGCCACAGAGCGACCGCTTGAAGTACGCGCCCGCCTTCTACGAGTAGGCGCTCGCCTACTTGCCGTCCGACACCTTCACCGCGGCCAGGCGCTCGATGACCGTCATGATCACGCTCGTGTCCTGCTCGCCGAGTCCAGCGGCCAGCGCCGCCTGCTGATAGCGCTGCGCGACGTTTGCGAAGCTGACCGGGACGTGCAGCTCCTTGGCGATCGTGGTGAACGTGTCGAGGTCCTTGTTCATCAGCGCGACCTTGAAGCCCGGCTCGAAGTTGCGCGGGATCAGCGCGGTCGGGATGCGCTCGAGCGCCTTGCTGCCGCCGCTGCTGGCCTTGACCACCTGGTAGACCGTCATCGGATCGAGGCCCGCCTTCACGCCGAGGGCCAGGCCCTCCATCATGGCGCACGAGTTGACGGACGCGCACATGTTGTTGATCGCCTTGACGGTATTGCCGGCGCCGACCGGGCCCACGTGGAAGATGTTCGGGCCGATCGCTTTGAGCACCGGCGTCGCGCGCTGCAGCGGCTCGGCCTCGCCGCCGACCATGATCGCCAGGGTCGCGGCGCGAGCGCCGCTGACGCCGCCGCTCACCGGCGCCTCGAGGAAATGCACGCCACGGGCCTTCGCGCGCGGCTCGATCTTGCGCGGCGTCGAGGGCAGCACGCTGCTGAGGTCGATCAGGATCGTGCCGGGCTTGGCGCGATCGACGAGCCCGCCCGCCTCGAGATAGATCGCCTCGACGTCCGGAGAAGCCGGCAGCGAGGTGAAGACGATCTCGGCATTCTCGACGACCTCGCGCGCGGAGCCGGCGCGCTTGGCCCCGCCCTGGATGAGGTTTTCCATCGCCTTGGCATTCATGTCGAAGACGATCATCGGGAACGCCTTCAGCACGTTGGCGGCCATGGGGTTACCCATGTTTCCGACACCGATGAAACCGACGGTCACGGCCATTGCGACTCTCCTTACTTGGTTGGCGCCATTCAGAGGCGCGCCTCGGCCGGCGGGGCCCCAGCCCCGCGACGGCCTGCAGCGCGCACTACTTCGTCGACACGATCTTGTCCCACATCTCGGCGTACTGCTGCCGGTAGGGCGGCCAGATCTTTTCCTCGGCCATCTTGCGGAACGAGGCCACGTCGGCCTGGTTCACCTTCATGCCCTTGGGCTCGAGGATCTCCTTGGCCTTCTGGAAGTTGTCGACCGACTCGGTCAGCTGGCGCACCTTGGTCTGCGCCTCGCGGCCGACCTCGAGCACCAGCTTCTGCTGCTCGGGCGTCAGGCTCTTGAAGAGATCCAGGTTCATGACGAGCACGGTCGGTCCGTAGTTGTGATAGGTCATCGACGCGTACTTCGCGACCTCGTACGCCTTGAGCGCGTCGATGTTCACCACCGGCAGGTCGGCGCCGTCGATCACGCCCTGCTGGGCAGCCGGGATCACCTCGCCCCACGGCATCGGCACCGCGCTGGCGCCGAGCCCGTTCACGGTATCGGCGAAGACGCGCCCCTGCTGGACGCGCATCTTGAGCCCCTTGAGATCGGCGGGCGTGGTGATGGGGCGCTTGTTGTTCCAGAAGTGACGGAAGCCGTAGTCGTAAAAGAAGACGATCTTCAGCTTGTATTTCTTCTGGAAGGTCTCGTCGAGGTTCTTGCCGATCTCGCCGTTGAACATGGCGTAGGCGTGCTGATAGTCCCGGACCAGGAACGGCGTCAGGAAGACGCACATCTCGGGAAAGACGGTGCACGCCGCGCCGGCCGGGCTGCCCATCGCGATGTTGCCCGACTTCACCGCGTCCATGATCTCGAGCTCTTTGGTGAGCAGGGTGCCGCCGTGGAAGACGGCGTTGAGGCTCCCGGCGGAGCGCTTGGTGAGCTCCTCGCACATCCACTTGAAGGCGACCCCGCTGGATTCGGGCGGCGGCGTCACGTGCGCCAGGTCGAGCTTCTTCGCCCCGGGCTTGGCCTGCCCCGAAGCCGGGTTCGGGCCGCCCGACATCGCGACCGCCGCCACCATCAGGATCGCCGCCGCCAACAGTCGTCCGCGCATGACCGTCCTCCCTCGTTCGCTTGACTGCGAGGCGGGGCAACTTTACCATTCGCGCGCCATGCGCGCGCGATTGTCGTGGCTCGGAGCGATCCCGGACGTCTTCATCACGGTCCTGATGGTCGTCGTCATCGTCGACATGCTCGTCGGCGTCTTTCTCCGCTACGTGATGACGTGGGTCTCCGCGACGTTCGACCTGCCGTCGATCCGGTTCTTCTGGGTCGAGGAAGTCGGCGAGTGGTCGCTCGCCTGGCTCACGTTCGTCGGGGCCGCCGTCGGCATTCGCCGCGGGATCCATTTCTCCGTGCATCTGCTGCTCGAGCGGTTCCCCGCGCCGCTGCGCCGCGCGATCGTCGTCGGACATTGCTTCTTGATGGTCACGTTCGGGGCGCTGGTGGCCGTCTACGGCTGGCAGGTGGCCGAGCTGAACAGCCAGTCGTTCTCGCCGGCGCTCGTGCTGAACTTGCGCTGGCTCTATCTCTCGTCGGTCGCCGGAGGCGTCCTGATGGTCGTTTACGGATTGATCGCGCTGTCGGACGTGGTGGCCGGCCGCGGACACTGGGGTCAGCTCGCGGGCGGCTCGGCCTAGGCCGATGGTCGCCTCGGTCGTCATCGCGTTCGTGGTGCTGGTGGCGCTCTCGACGCCGATCGTCTTCGCGCTCGGGCTCTCCGGCGTCATCGGTCTGGCGCTCGGCAACTTCTCCTTGCAGAAGCTGCCGTCGGCGCTGGTGGCGGGCTCGCAGAGCTGGGTGCTCCTGGCGGTGCCGACGTTCGTCTTCGCGGGCGCCCTCATGGAGCGCTGCGGGATGTCCTACGCGCTCGTGAACCTGGCGCGGGGTCTGGTCGGCTGGGTGCGCGGCGGGCTCGGCATGTCGGTGGTGCTCGCCGAGTACTTCTTCTCGGGGATCTCGGGCTCGACGATCGCGGACGTGTCGGCGATCGGCTCGATGCTGACGCCGCCGATGCTGCGTGCCGGCTACAAACCCGAGCACGCCGCCTCCCTGGTGGCCTCCGCGACGGCGATGGGCATCCTGGTGCCGCCCGCGATCTTCATGATTGTCCTTGGCCAGATCATGGACACGTCGGTCGTCGCGATCTTCCTCGGCGGCTTCATCCCGGCCGCCGTCACCGCCGCGTGCCTGATGGTCGTCATCTTCGTGCAGGCGCATCGGCTCGGCTGGCCCAAGGACGAGCTGCCTACCTGGGCGAGCCTCGGCGTCGCGTTTCGCGCGTCGCTCGTGCCGCTGGTGGTCCCGGTCGTGATCGTGCTGGGGTTCTTCTTCGGCGTGTTCACGGCGACCGAGGCCGGCGCGCTGGTCGCCGCGTACGCGGTGGCGGCCGCGATCTTCTACTACAAGAACGTAACCCTGCGCGAGATGTGGGGCCTCTTGCACGAGACCGCGCTGCTCACCGCGGCGGTGATTTTTCTGCTGGCGGTCGCCAGCATCTATCAGTTCCTCATGGGCATGCTGGGCGTGCCGGCGCTGCTCGGCGAGATCCTGTCGCCGCTCTACTCGACGCCGTGGCTGTTCCTGGTCGCGGTCTCGGTGCTGGTCATGCTGTTCGGGATGGTGCTCGAGGGGCTGCCGGCCGCCGTCGTGCTGATCCCGGTCGTGTTCCCGATCTCCAAGCAGATCGGCATCCACCCCGTCCACTTCGCCACCGTGCTCACCGCCGCGGTCGGCATCGGGCTCTTCCTGCCGCCGATCGGCGTGGGGCTCTTGATGGCGCTGCGCTTCGCGGATGTTTCGATCGGCCGCCACTTCCGCGCGTACTGGCCGTATCTCGTGTCGCTGTTCATCGGCCTCTTGATCCTGATCCTGTTTCCCGAGCTGACGTTGTTCCTGCCGCGCCGCGCGGGCCTCGTGCGCTGAGTCGCCGCGAGCCCCACGCAGCCGCCGAAACGGAGAAGCGCCGAATGCTCTACATGATCATCGAGAGCTTCAAGAACGGCGATCCGGTGCCCGTGTATCGGCGGTTTCGCGACAAGGGTCGCCAGGCGCCCGAGGGCCTGACGTACATCTCGAGCTGGGTGACGCCCGACATGGGCCGGTGCTATCAGGTCATGGAGTGCGACGATCGCCGGCTCATCGACGAGTGGATCACGCACTGGAGCGACGTGGCGGACATGGAGGTGATCCCCGTGATCACCTCGGCCCAAGCGGTCGAGCGGGTCGCGCCCCGCCTCTAGCCCGCGCGGTCAGGCCGGGCCGCGGGCGGCTTCGTCGCGCGGAAGTAGAGAAAGACCCCGGCGTGGTCGCGCCAGCCGCGCTGGCTCGGATGCACGCGGCAGTACTCCTCCGACGGCCGAGGCTCCTCGATTCGCTCGAGGACGAAGCCGGCGCCGACGACCGTGTTGACGTACTCGGACAGGGTGCGGTCGAAGCGGGGCGAGCTGAACGCCACGGCGTCCGCGGGCGCGTCGGTGAAGCGCCACTGCTCCACCCACCCGGACGGGTCGAAATAGCGCGAGACCACCCACTCGATCTTCACGCCCTGGGCGTCGCGGATCCACCGGGAGCCCTTCGTGATGAAGCACGGATGCGTGATGCTGAACGCCAGAAAGCCTCCGGGGCGGAGCACGCGAAAGGCCTCGCGCATCGCGAGGTCGAACCGGGGGCCGTCCATCATCGACATGAAGGCGACCACGGCGTCGAAGCTCGCGTCGGGGAACGCGCTCAGGTCGGTGTACGACGTCCGCACGTAGTCGATCCCGAGCGGCTCACGGCGTTCTTCCTCGCGGGCCAGCGCGATCATCCGCTCCGACAGATCGACGCCGGTCATCCGAGCGCCGCGGCGCGCGAGAATGCGGGTGTTGTAGCCCTCGCCGCACCCGGCGTCGAGTGCCCGCCGGCCGCGCACGTCGCCGATCAATTCGAGGAACGCGGGGTTGTTGAGCCACTCGCGGGCGATGTCAGCCCCGCGGCGCACCTGCTCGGCCCATGCTTCAGCGTTGCTGTTCCAGTAGCGCGCGACGTCGTCGACGGAGAACTCGTCGCTCATGCGCCGAGGTAGCCCTTGACCGCCAGATATTCCGCCACCAGCACGGCGCCGGCGGCCGCGCCCATCCGGGTGTTGTGACTCACCAGCATGTACTTCACGCCGTTGGGTAGCACGTTGTCCTCGCGGATTCGCCCCACGGTTGTCGTCATGCCCTCACCGTTGTCGCGGTCGAGGCGCGGCTGCGGACGGAACGGGTCGTCGTGGACCTTGATCCATTCTGTCGGCGCCGTGGGCAGCCCGAGCTCCAGCATCTCATTGCGCGCGGAGGTGAAGGCTTGCTTGACGTCGGCGACCGACGCGCGGCGGCGGAGCGAGGCGAATACCGACTCGGTGTGGCCTTCGAGGACATTGACCCGCGTGCACGTGGCGCTGATCTCCGCCGGGTGCTCGGGGAGGATCTTGCGGCACTCGGTCTGCACCTTTTCTTCTTCTTTCGGGATGAACGGGATCAGGTTGTCGACGATGTCGAGCCCCATGACGCCGGGCGAGCGCCCCGCGCCCGAGATCCCGTTCATCGAGGTCACGATGACCGAGCCGAGCCCGAACAGATCGGCCAGCGGCTTGAGCGTGATGACGAGCCCGGTCACCGTGCAGTTCGGGATCGGCACGACGAAGCCCTTCCAGCCTCGCGTCTCCCGCTGCCGGTGGATCAGCGCGGCGTGGTCCATGTTCACGTTCGGCACCAGCAGCGGCACGTCCGGCTCGTAGCGAAAGGCCGACGCGGTGCTGAGCACGGGCGTCGTCTTCGCGAAGCGCGGCTCCTGGGCCCGCGCGACGTCGGCTTCGGTCGCCGAGAACACGACGTCGAGCCCCTCGGGATCGAACGTATCGCCGTTCTCGACGGGGATCGCCAGGACGTCCGCCGTCGGCTCCTCGGCGCACCACCAGCGTCGCGCGCCCGTCTTGGGATCGAGCAGCGCCTGACCGAATCGTTTGCCCGCCGAGCGCTCCGACGCGGCGAGGCGCGCGATGGTGAACCAGGGATGATGCTGGAGCGCGACGACGAACTGCTGACCGGCGATGCCCGTGACACCGACGATACCGGCGAGAAATCTGCGGCTCATGATGTCACCTCGAAAGCGGTTTTGAAGACACAGCACCGAACCAGTCGCGCGGGCGCATCACCCGCGCGGGACGAAGGCTGCCGAGCTAACGCTTTCGATGCTGCCGAGCCATGAGCCCGACCATCCTACGGGCGGTGGTTGGATTGTCAAGCGAGGGGGAGCGCATATTCCTCCCCTCATGTGTTATGACTACTGACGTTCGCCCGCGGATTCAGGCGGGGATCTCTTACCCGGTCGACAAGGAGTCACGCGATGCGCGTCGCGGTCCTGCAGATGAACAGCGCGGAGGACAAGGCGCAGAACCTGTCAACGGCGGAGCGGCTGCTGCACGAGGCCGCCGATCGAGGCGCCGAGCTCGCGGTGCTGCCGGAGCTCTTCACGTATCTCGGGCGTCGCCGCGGCCACCGCGAGGCGGCCGAAGCGATTCCCGGCCCGACCTCGGAGCTCCTGGCGGGCGTGGCGCGACAGCGCGGCCTGCGGATCGTCGGCGGCAGCTTTCTCGAATCGGTCGCGGGACAAGAGCGCTACTTCAATACGTGCCTGGCGTTCGAGGCCGACGGCGCGATCGTTGCGCGCTACCGCAAGCTCCATCTGTTCGACGTCGACGTCGAGGGCAATCGCTATCGCGAGTCGGACACCATGTCGCCGGGCGAGGACGTGGTGCTGACCAAGCTCGGCGACGTGCCGGTCGGGCTCACGATCTGCTACGACCTGCGATTCCCCGAGCTCTATCGACGGCTCGGCGCGGGCGGAGCGCGCATCATCACCGCGCCGTCCGCGTTCACGTTCGAGACCGGCAAGGATCACTGGGATCTGCTCGTCCGCACCCGGGCCCTCGAGAACCAGGTGTTCGTGCTGGCTGCGGCTCAGTTCGGCTCGCACCCGCCGGGCCTGGCGTGCTACGGCAACGCGATGATCGTCGATCCTTGGGGCGCCGTGCTGGCCCGCGCGCCCGAAGGCGAGGGCGTGGTGGTCGCCGAGCTCGACTTCGGGCATCAGGACACGATCCGCAAGAGCCTCCCGGCCCTGAGCCATCGGCGCACGGAGGTTCTCGGCCTCTAGAGTGGCGCTCCCGATCCCGAGCCAGCGGCGCCCGCGCCGCGGCCAGCCGCTTGCCCGGCGAAGAACGCCGCGCTAAGGTCTGGCCCCTGAGGAGGGGATTCGGCATGGCGAATCCGGAAAGCAACATCTTCCAGCAGGGCCTCGGCCGCGCGGCCGCGAACTTCGCGCCGCTGAGCCCGCTGGGTTTTCTGCCGCGCTCCGCTTCGATCTATCCTGACCGCGTGGCGATGATCCACGGCGCACGGCGCATCGTCTATCGCGACTTCGACCTGCGCGCTCGCCGGCTGGCCTCGGCTCTCGCCCGGCGCGGCATCGGCCAGGGCGACACCGTGTCGGCGGTGCTGCCCAACGTCCCGGCGATGCTCGAGGCGCACTTCGGCGTGCCGATGGCCGGCGCGGTGCTGAACACCATCAACACGCGGCTCGACGCGCGCACGATCGCCTACATCCTCGAGCACGGCGAGGCCAAGGTGCTCCTGACCGACCGCGAGTTCGCCGGGACGGTCGGGCCCGCCCTCGAGAGGCTCCGCAAGCGGCCGCTGGTGATCGAGGTCGACGACGTGCTCTACGAGGGCGCGGGCGACCGGCTCGGCGAGATCGAGTACGAAGCGTTTCTCGCTACCGGCTCCGACGACTTCGCGTGGACGCCGCCGGCCGACGAGAGCGCGCCGCTCACCTTGAACTACACCTCCGGGACCACCGGGAACCCCAAGGGCGTCGTCTACCACCACCGCGGCGGATTCCTCGAGTCGGTCGGCAACGTGATGATGTGGCCGCTGCCGCCGCGCGCGGTCTATCTGTGGACCCTGCCGATGTTCCACTGCAACGGCTGGTGCTACACGTGGGCGGTCACGGCGATGGCCGGCACGCACGTCTGCCTGCGCCGCGTCGATCCGCCGCTCGTGTTCCAGCTGATCGCCCGCGAGCGCGTCACCCACATGTGCGGCGCGCCGACCGTGCTCACGATGCTGATCCAGACGACGCCGGAGCAGCGGACACGGTTCCCGCAGATCGTAGAGCTCCAGACCGGCGGCTCGTCGCCGCCCGCCAAGGTGATCCGCGCGATGAGCGAGATGGGCTTCAACGTCACGCACCTCTACGGGCTCACCGAGGTGCACGGGCCGTCGACCCTGTGCGCGCCGCAGGAGGCGTGGGAGCAGCTCGACCTCACCGCGCGCGCCGAGAAGATCGCGCGCCAGGGCGTGCGCTATCCGACCCTCGACGGCCAGATGGTGGCCGATCCCAAGACGCTCCGGCCGGTGCCGGCGGACGGCCGCACGATCGGCGAGGTGCTCCTGCGCGGCAACACCGTCATGCTCGGCTACCTGAAAGACCGAGCGGCGACGGATACCGCGTTCGAGGGCGGATGGTTCCACACCGGCGACCTCGCGGTGCAGCATCCCGACGGCTACATGGAAGTCAAAGACCGCGCCAAGGACATCATCATCTCGGGCGGCGAGAACATCTCCTCGATCGAGGTCGAGATCGCCCTCAACCGCCACCCGGCAGTCCTGATGTCGGCGGTGGTGGCGCGGCCGGACGAGAAGTGGGGCGAGACGCCGTGCGCGTTCGTGCAGCTGCGTCCGGACGGCCAGGCGACCGCCGAGGAGCTGATCGCGTTCTGCCGCGACAACCTGCCGCACTTCGCGATCCCGAAGACCGTCATCTTCGGCGCGCTGCCGACCACATCGACCGGCAAGGTGCAGAAGTACACCTTGCGCGAGCGAGCGAGGACGCTGTGAGCATCGAGTTCTTCCGCCCGCCGCTCGACTATCCGCGCATGCGCTACGACCAGATGCTGACGCACGGCGCCGAGCGCCATCCCGAGAACGTCGCGGTCGTCTTCCGCGAGGTGAGCCTGACCTACCGCGAGCTCGAAGCGCTCACGAACCGCTTCGCGCGCGCGCTCACGGCGCTGGGCGTGGTCAAGGGCGATCGCGTCTGCATCCTGTCGACGAACTGTCCCGAGTACCTCATCGCGTTCTACGCGATCGCGCGGGTCGGCGCGGTGGCGAGCCCCATGAACCCGTCGTACCGCGAGCGCGAGATCGAGTATCAGCTGAACGACACCGAGGCGGTGGCGATCGTGGTCCACGCGAGCCTGGTGCCGCTCGTGGATTCGGTGCGCGCGCGGGCGCCGCATCTCAAGCACGTGATCGCGGTCGGCCCCGGCCAGTCGTCACGGCCGGGCGTGCGAAGCTTCAACGACCTGATCGCGAATCGGCCGGCCACGCCGCCGGCGCCGGTCGACATCGGGGAGGACGACCTGGTGGCGCTGCCGTACTCGAGCGGGACGACGGGGCTCCCGAAGGGCGTGATGATCACGCACAAGAACCTCGTCACCAACAACATCCAGTTCGTCGCGTGCATCCGCATGCGGGAGAGCGACCGGCTGATGTTGTTCCTGCCCTTCTATCACATCTACGGCACGATGCTGATGGGCGCCGCGGTGCACACGGGCGCCACGTGTGTCTTGATGGAGCGGTTCGAGCCGGTCGAGTGTCTCGAGCTGGTGCAGCGTCACCGGATCACGCTCTTCTTCGTGGTCCCGCCGGTGTTGCTGATGCTCTCGAACTGGCCCGAGCTGTCGAAGTACGACCTGTCGAGCCTCAGGACGACGATGGTCGGCGCCGCGCCGGTCGCGCCCGAGCTCGCGCGCCGCTTCAAGCAACTGACCGGCGTGCCGGTGCTGCAGGGCTACGGGATGACCGAGGCCTCGCCGCTGACCCACGTGAACCCGGTGCACGACGAGAGCCAGAACGTCGTCGACTCGGCGGGGCTGCTCGCGCACGACACCGTGCACAAGGTCGTCGACATCGAGACCGGCGACAAGGAGCTCGGCCCGGGCGAGGTCGGCGAGATCTGCATTCGGGGGCCGCAGATCATGCGCGGCTACTGGCGCGCGCCCGAGGCGACCGCGGCGGCGCTCCGCGACGGTTGGTACTACAGCGGTGACATCGGCTACGTCGACGAGCGCGGCTATCTCTTCATCCGCGACCGCAAGAAAGAAATGATCAAGTTCAAGGGATTCGGCATCGCCCCCGCCGAGATCGAGGCCCTGCTGATCGAGCATCCGGCCGTCGCCGACGCGGCGGTCATCGGCAAGCCGCATCCGGAGGCCGGCGAGATTCCCAAGGCTTTCGTGGTGTGCAAGAAGGGGCAGAGCCTCACCGCGGCCGACGTCGTGGCTTTCGTGAAGGGTCGCCTGGCGAACTACAAGGTGCCGGGTGAGGTCGAGTTCGTCGACGCGATTCCGAAGACGCCCTCGGGCAAGATCTTGCGAAGAGTGCTGAAGGAACAGGAGCTCGCGAAGAGCTGAGCGGCGCGCTCAGCTCGGACGCATCGTGTAGGTCCAGCACTCGCCTTCGAGCAGGACCGTGCCGTCCTGGTTGGTGATCGTCGCCCGCAGCTGACAGACGGGCTTGTCGGGTTTGAGCGAGAGCACCTCGACCTCGGCCGTTAGCGTGTCGCCCAGGTAGGTCGGCGCGAGATATTTGAGCGACTGGCTCATGAAGACCGTGCCCGCGCCGGGCAGATCCATCGCGACCAGCGCGTTGAGCATGCCCGCCGCGATGCCGCCCTGCGCGACCAGTCGCCCGAAGCGCGTGCGCTTGGCGAAGTCGGCGTCGAAGTGCAGCGGGTTCCGGTCGCCGGTGATCTGCGCGTAGAGCTCGACGTCTTTCGCGGTGATCGTCTGCGTGCGCCGCGCGCGCTGGCCGATGGAAAGTCCGAGGGGACCGATGCGCTCTGTCGTGCTCATGGCCGCGAGCATACTTGACTCGCCCGGTGTCCGCACGGTATCGAGGCCCGGATGAAGAGATTGGCGCTCGTGCTGGTCGCGGCTGGGTTGACGGCGTGCGCCGGCATGAGCTTCAGCGGACCCTACCGCCAGTACGACATCCAGTTCGAGGGGATGGCCGCGCCGGCGCTCGGCGCAAGCCCCAGCGACGAGGAGCTGATCAACACGGCCGCCTGGCTGATCAGCCACAAGCTCGAGCTGCCGTTCCCGCCGACGATCAAGGCGTACGTCTACGTCAACCAGGGGACCATGGTCGACGGGCTCATGTCGGTGGGCGGCGAGAGCAGGGACGAAGCCTGGGACAAGGGCCGCTTCGCGGCCGGCGTGGCCGCGCGCACGGGCCTGTTCCTGCGCGGCGACTACCTGGCGCGCATGCACCACACGGCGCGTGCCGGACTCATCGCCCACGAGCTGGCGCACGTGAGCCAGATGCAGCTGCGCGAGGGCGGGCGCGGCCGGGCCGCGCAATGGATCCTCGAGGGCCACGCCGACTGGGTGAAGATGCGCGTGCTCGATCTCATGCACTACCGCCCCTACGCGGAGTCGCGCGATCACGTCGTGGGGACGGTCGTGACGTCGTCGGTGCCGGTCGCGCTCTTTCCGTCGTTGCAGGACCTCTCCGGCAATCCCGCGTGGGTCGCCGCGACGAACAAGATGGGCGCGCCGGCTACGTACTGCCAGGCGTTCCTGGCGATCGACTGGCTGGTCGAGCGCTACGGCAGCGCGAAGGTGACGGAGTTCCTGGGGCGGTTCTCGCGAAACGAGAACCCGCGCGAGCACTGGGGCAACGTCTTCCCGATCCCGTACCGCGAGTTCGTCGACGAGTTCCGCGTGCGCCTGGCGGGCCTGCGCGGGCCTGCGCCCGCGGCAGCAGGGGGCAACCTGTCGGCATCGCAGCCTTCTTGCGGCTGATGATCGGGCTCGCGTATGTCGGGTGACCGATGAGCGCGGTCGAAGCACCTCTCACGGTCGTGAGTGCCCTCGCGGCCGTCGAAAAGCACGTGGGCGGGCACGCCGAGTGGCGCGCGACGACTGAGACCCAGGGGGCGTTTCTCCACAACGTTTACGCGCCGTGCAGAGCAGAAGTCGAGCGTATCCCCGAGATCGAGAGCTGCGGCTCGTCGAACGTGGAGGATCTCAACGACTTCGCTGCTCGGCGTGGGCTGGCCGTGTCGTTCCGACCGTTACAGGCGGATGAGGCCGCGGCAGTCAGTGTGCTCGACCTTCTCGTCACCTGGACGGAGCCGGGCCGATCGTCCCCGGTCTTCACACGTGACCGGCACCATTTCCCGGGTGTGCGACTTCCCGCATCCCAGGTCACATTCCGGCGGGCGGCATGTCATCCGGCGCCCATCGCGATCATCAGCACAGTTACTGGGGACACGGTCTCTCTCACGCCGCTGGAGTCAGCCGGCCGGGACCTCGTTGCGTTGGCCCGGCGCCTCACCGGCGACTCTGAGCCGGGCGAGCGATTTGCCGGAGTGGTGTTCCCGATGGTGGACCTCGAAGTGAAGCAGGACTTGGGTATCGTCATCGGCCTCGCCACACGCGCGGCGGACGGCCGTTCCGTGCAGATCGTGGCTGCCGAGCAACACTCGAGCCTCAAGATGAACGAGTCCGGTGCCCGCGCGGAGGTGATCGTCACGATGCAAATGGTTCTGGGGATCCGGCGGCAGGCTCCGCTGGACTTCGTGATCAATGAGCCATTCCTCGTGTGGATCGAGCGGCCCGGTCTTTCGGCGCCGTTGTTCGTCGCGCACGTCACGCGCGAGGCCTGGCGCAACCCAGGAGACCTGGCGGCGCGACTTTCGAGACCGGGCCCCGCATGACGCGCCGAACTTCGGCGGCTCGGCGTGTTTACTTCGCGGTCGGCGCCAGAAGCGGGCAGCGCGGAGGCATCATCGCCTTCTTCTTCTCGATGATCGAGCTCGCGTACTTCTCCAGGTAGTGCGTGATCGTCTCGACGCGGATCTTCACCGAGCCCGACGGCTTGGTCGAGTCGAGATCCTGGAACGAGAAGAAGAGCGTGCCCGAGCGCTCGACGATCTGCTGCACGGGGGTGTAGGTCGGCTGGTCCATCCCGCACTCGTAGGACGACATCCGGATGACGCAGGCGATCCACGGAATACGCGCGGCCGCCTTGGCGCCCCACAGGATCTCGTTGGTGTTCGAGCTGTAGGACGACGGCCACACGTCGCGGATGTCGAACGGCGACTTGATGTGGCCGGCGCGCACGTCCTCGCCGAACGCCCAGTCCATCAGATCAGCGTCGATCGGGAAGTACTGCATCCAGAGGATCGGATAGCCGTAGGCCTGTAAATCGACTTCGATCTCGTGGCCGATGCCCGGATCCATGTGGTACGGACGCGCGATCACCATGAGGCACGCGCGGTCCTCGCGCGCGCACCACTCGAGCACCTCACGCGACTTCTTGCGCAGGCGCTCGCTGAAGTCGCGGAGTGCCTTGAAGCCGGCGTCGGCAGCCTTGGCCGTTTCCTCGTAGGTGAGCCCGGGGAAGGCGTCGCGCACGCCCTCGAAGAGCTGCTTGGGCACCAGCAAGGGCTCGTCGAGCGACACGAACGGCGAGACGTACTTGATGCCGGCGTCGGCGAACGCGTCCGATTCCTTGATGAACCCGGCCTTGATGTTCTCGGGTGCGGCCATCACGCGCGGGCAGGTGAGCGTCTTGGCAACATGGCCTGAGAGGAACGACGGCAGGTTGTAGATCATCGGCGAGAGCAGGATGTCGAGCTTCTGCTTCTGGCCGAACACGAGCTCGCCGTAGTGGCCGGACATGCACTTGACCGGATAGCAGCAGTCGACGGTGCCCCGGCCCTTGCCGAACTGCCGGCCCTGCTCCTCGGAGGTGTCTGACGAGAACACGACGTTGCGCGGATCGACCCCGAGCGAGGTCAGGAACCCCATCCAGAACTGATGGGTGTTCCAGAGGTTCAGGACGCGCGGGATGCCGATCCGAAGCTTATTCCGCGATGGCCCCGGCGCCGACCCGGCGAAACGCGTCCTTCCGAACCATTTCGGCAACGTTAGGGTACTCACGCTTGACCTCCTCGAGCTTCGCCTTCACCACGCGCATCTCGTTGACGTCCTCGACGAGCCCCTTGGGACAGGAGTTGCCGCTGATCACGCGCTCCCAG
>DATEMW010000117.1:0-4124 GCA_035275385.1 Candidatus Methylomirabilota bacterium
CGGGGCATGGGCGCCGGCGAGCCGTCGAGCCGGATCGACGTTCGCGTGCGCAAGGACGGCCCCGGCTTGGCCGATCTCGTTCATGCGGTCGAGGAGGCTCGGGTCGAGATCGCCAGCATCATGACCCTCGGCGACCGGTCGGAATACAAAGAGGTCGTCATTCGCGTACGGTCGATCGACCCGAGGGCGGCGATTGCGAAACTGCGCTCTCGGGGCTACGACGTTCGTGGCCCGAAGAAAGGCTGAGCCATGCGGGTCTTGCTCGCGACGGACGGATCGAAGGACGCTCGGGCCGCGGCGGCGTTTCTCAAGGATCTAGCGCTGCCGCCGTCGACCGCGGTGCGAATCGTCGCCGTCGTCACGGTGCCGGATCTCGCGCTCGACGTCTCGCCCGCGCGTGAGTTCAAGCGCGCCGTCCGCGACCAAGCTCAGGCCTTCATCGACGCCGCGCAGGCCACCCTCGCTTCGAAAGGGTTCGCCGTCGAGAGCGAAATCGCCGTCGGCGACCCGCGGCAGCAAATCGTCGGCGTGGCCGAGCAGTGGGGAGCCGATCTGATCGTCGTCGGCGCCCGGGGCCTGGGTCTGGTCAAACGGTTCCTGCTCGGCAGCGTCTCGCTGGCGGTCGCCCGTCACGCCCATTGCCCCGTGCTGGTGGTGAAGGGTCGGCCGCGGAAGCTCGCCAGCGTGCTGGTCGGGATGGACGGCTCGGAGGACTCGTTCCGGGCGGTCCGCTTCCTGCAGTCGCTCTGCTTGCGGCGCCCGACCAAGGTTCGCCTGCTCAGCGTGGTGGAGCGTTTGCACTATCCGAGCTCGGCACCCGGAGCGCTGAAGGGGCAGCTCGCCGCGATGATCAAGGAGGTCGAAGCCGAACGCCGCGCCGAGCTCGAGAAAGTGCTCGAACGGGCCGCGACACATCTGAACGACAAGATCACGCGCGTGACGAAGTCCACGCCTACCGGCAACCCCGCCGACGAGATCATCGCGACCGCGGACGCGTTCGACGCCGACCTCGTCGTCGTGGGCGCCCGTGGCCTCGGAGGCATGGCGCGACTCCTGCTCGGCTCGGTGTCCGAGAAGGTGCTGCGTCACGCGCGATGCCCGGTCCTGATCGTCAAGCAACAGCCGAAGGCCTGACGTCCGCCGAAGCGGCGGAGCGGCTCCGCCGCTGGGGAGCGAACGAGCTCGCGGTCTCGAGGCGATTCGACGCCGCTCGCCAGATCGCGGGATGGCTGGCCAGCCCTCTCATCGTCATCCTGCTCCTGGCGAGCGCCGTCTCGGCCGTGCTGGGCCAGGCCGTCAGCTCGATCGTCATCGCCCTGATGGTGCTGCTCGGTGTGACGCTGAACTTCGTGCAGGCCTATCGCTCCCAGGTCGCGACGAAGCGCCTCCGAGACCGTGTCGCCCAGCGGGCCACGGTGGTGCGGGATGGGGTGACGCAGGAGATCCCGGCCGCCCAGATAGTTCCTGGCGACGTCGTGCATCTCTCCGCGGGCGATCTGGTCCCCGCCGATGCGGTGCTCGTCTCGGCAAAGGATCTGTTCCTCAACGAGGCGGCGCTCACCGGCGAGTCGCTCCCCGCCGAGAAGCACGCCGATACCCGCGTCTTCCGTGGCACGTCGGTGGTCAGTGGCGTCGGCGTCGCTCGGGTGGAGTCGACCGGCGCGGCGACCGAGCTCGGCCGCGTCGCGGCACACCTGGCCCGGCGGCCTCCCGAGACCGAGTTCGAGCGTGGCACCCGGCGGTTCGGCTTTCTGATCCTGCAGGTCGTGATCTTCCTGGTCCTGTTCGTTTTTCTGGTCAACGCGCTCTTGCGCCGCGACCTGCTGGAGTCGTTCCTGTTCTCGGTCGCGCTCGCGGTCGGGTTGACGCCGGAGCTCCTGCCCATGATCGTCTCGATCACGCTGGCGAGCGGCGCCGTCCGCATGGCCAAGAAGAAAGTCATCGTGAAACAGCTCGCCGCGATCGAGAACTTCGGCAGCATGGACGTGCTCTGTAGCGACAAGACTGGAACACTGACCGTCGGCGAGATCACCGTCGACCGCCACGTCAATCTCCGAGGCGACAACGACGAGGCCGTGATCCGTCTCGCCGCCGTGAACAGCGCCTACCAGACCGGGCTCCGCAGTCCGATGGACGACGCGATCCTCCGGCGTGAGCATCCAGCGGTCGGCCGTTATGCGCGTGTGGACGAGATCCCGTTCGACTTCACCCGGCGCCGTCTCTCCGTGGTCGTCGACGACGGTGACCGGCGGCTCGTGATCGTCAAGGGCGCGCCGGAGGGCGTGCTGGCGAGCTGCACGCACGTCGAGCTCGATGGTGGCGTCAAGGAGCTCGATGCCGATGCCAGGGCCGAGGCCGAAGCGCTGTTCCGGTGTCTGAGCCGCGAAGGCTATCGGGTGCTCGCGGTCGCGTATCGCGGGGTCGAACGGCGCGAAGCCTACACGGTCGCCGACGAGTGCGACCTGGTCTTCGTCGGTTTCGCGGCGTTCCTCGATCCGGCTCGCGATGATGTGGCCGCGACGATCGCGGCCTTGCGGCAGGACGGCGTCGTCGTGAAGATCCTGACCGGCGACAACGAGCTCGTGACGGCCCGCATCTGCGCGTCGGTCGGCCTGTCGACGGACGTGATCGTGCTCGGGGCCGACCTGGATGGCATGTCGGACCCGGCGCTGGCCGCCGTCGCCGAGCGGACCACCGTGTTCGCGCGAGTGTCCCCGACGCAGAAAAATCGAATCATCCTGGCGCTGCGCTCGCGAGGGCACGTCGTCGGCTGCGTCGGTGACGGGATCAACGACGCCCCGGCCCTCCGAACGGCCGACGTCGGGATCTCCGTCGACAACGCCGTGGACGTCGCGCGCGACGCGGCCGATATCGTCTTGCTGGAAAAGCGCCTCAGCGTGCTGCACGACGGCGTCGTCGAGGGGCGGCGTGCCTTCGGCAACATCATGAAGTACGTCCTGATGGGCACGAGCTCGAACTTCGGCAACATGCTCAGCATGGCCGGGGCGACGCTCGTGCTGCCGTTCCTGCCGATGCTGCCGCTGCAGATTCTGCTGAACAATCTGCTCTACGATTTCTCGCAGATCGCGATCCCGTCCGATCGCGTCGATCGCTCGTATCTCGTGAAGCCGCGGCACTGGAACATCGCGTTCATCCGGCGCTACATGCTGATCCTGGGACCCGTCAGCTCCGCCTACGACTTCCTGACCTTCGCGGTGATGCTGGGCGTGTTCCACGCCGGCCCGGCCCTCTTTCGGACCGGCTGGTTCGTCGAGTCGCTGGCGACGCAGACTCTGGTGATCTTCGTCATTCGCACCGCGGGACGCCCCTGGTCGAATCGGCCCAGCCGAGCCCTCGCCTGGGGTGTGGGATCGACCGTGGTCACGGGCATCGCGATCCCGTTCACGCCGCTGGCCGCGTGGTTTGGCTTCACGCCGCTGCCGCCCGCCTTCTTCGCCGCGCTCCTGACCATGGTGGTCGCGTACCTCGGGTTGGTCGAGGTCGTCAAACGCTGGTTTTATCGCCGGTACCCCATATAGAAGGAGACGTTGTCATGACCATCCCTTTGAGCTTTCGCAACATCCTGTTCGCAACCGATTTCTCCGAGACCTCCCAGGTCGCCGGCCGGACCGCGGCCGAGTTCGCGCGGCATTTCGGGGGGCGCCTGCATGTGCTCCATGTCGTGCCGCTGGTCACGGACCCGACGCCCGCCGCACCCGCCCTGCAAGCCGCGGTGCTGGACCTCGGCGCGGGACTGTCGCTCGTGACGGCGAGCGCCACCGGTCTCGCGGCGTCCGAGATCGTCAGGTACGCCCGCCGGAACGCAATCGATCTGATCGTCATGGGGACTCACGGCCGTACGGGCTTTTCGCGCGCCTTGCTGGGCAGCGTGGCCGAGGCCGTGACCCGGCGCGCCGGATGTCCCGTGCTCACGGTGCCCACGGTCCTGACCGGAGCGCCGGCGCGAGCGTCGGAAGTCGACGAGGTCAAGGAGACGACGTCCTGCCTCGTGTGCGGTGCGGCGGCGCAGGACGATCTCATTTGCGAGTCGTGCCGGGTGCGGATTCGCGGCGAAGCCCTGGAGCGGAAGCGGGGCGAGGAGCGTGCGGGGCGCCGATAGGCGA
>DATEMW010000118.1:0-4664 GCA_035275385.1 Candidatus Methylomirabilota bacterium
GATCGTGGTCGTGAAGCCCGAGATCGCCCGGCGTCTCAAGCGCCCGCTCGTGAAGGTGCTCGGCGCCGGCGAGGCGCCCAAGCATCAGATGGGCGGCAAGATCGACCTGACCTACTCCGGTGCGGTGTGGTCCGGGCCGCCCGCGTTCGCCGAGGCCGGCGTCACGCACTCCGACATCAAGTACGTCTCGATCTACGACAGCTTCACGATCACCGTGCTGATCACGCTCGAAGACCTCGGCTTTGCGGTGAAGGGGCAGGGCGGCAAGCTCGTCGCCGACGGGAACCTCATCGCCGGCGTCGGCAAGCTGCCGTTCAATACGGACGGCGGAGGGCTCTGCAACAATCATCCGGCCAACCGGGGCGGGCTCACGAAGGTGGTCGAGGCGGTGCGTCAGCTGCGCGGCGAGGCGCACCCCAAAGTGCAGGTGAAGAACTGCGACATCGCGCTCGCGCACGGCACGGGCGGCTCACTCGGCACGCGTCACGGCAGCGCCACCTTGATCATGGGCAGGGAGTGAGGCCATGACGACTACCGAACGGAAATACCCGGCGCCCCAGGTCAACCCGGAGATCAAGCCCTTTTTCGACGCGGCCGCGCAGGGCACGCTGATGCTCAAGAAGTGCGCCGCGTGCGGCCAGGCGCATCACTACCCGCGAGCGATCTGTCCGTTCTGCGCCAGCGAGCGGACGGAATGGATCACGGCGTCGGGCCGCGGGACGATCTACTCCTACAGCGTCATGCGCCGGGTACCGGTGCCGTACGCGATCGGCTATGTAACCCTCGAGGAAGGCGTCACGATGATGACCAACATCGTCGACTGCGATCTGGACGCGATCCGGATCGGCCAGCGCGTGAAGGTCGTCTTCAAGCCGACCGACGGTGGTCCGCCCGTGCCGATGTTCACGCCCGCCTGACCGGCCCAAGCCGGGGAGCATGGCGCAGCTCTACGACGAGATCGGGCTCGGCTATCGAGACTATCGCCGGCCCGATCCCCGTGTGGCCGCGGCGATCACGCGCGCGCTGAATCGCGCGGACACCGTCGTCAACGTGGGCGCCGGGTCGGGCTCGTACGAGCCGGCGGATCGACGCGTCGTGGCGGTCGAGCCGGCGATGACGATGATCCGCCAGCGGCGCGCCGGCGGCGCACCGGTCGTTCAAGCCTCCGCAACGGACCTGCCGCTTCGCGACGAAGGATTCGCCGCGGCGCTGGCCATCCTGACCGTGCATCATTGGCCCGATCGCGAGCGGGGCCTCGACGAGCTCGCGCGCGTGGCTCGACAGCGGGTCGTGGTCGTCACGTGGGATCCGGCTTCGGCGGGCTTCTGGCTGACCGACGACTACTTCCCCGATCTGACCACCATCGATCGCCGCATCTTTCCGACGATGGAGGATTTCAGGCGCGTGCTGGGGCCCATCGAGGTCGAGCCGATTCCGATCCCACACGACTGCGTCGACGGGTTCTTGGGCGCCTACTGGCGCCGGCCCCACGCGTACCTCGACGCGCGCGTCCGCGGTGCCATCTCGACGTTCGCCAAGCTCCACGAGGCGGGAGGTGACCTCGAGGGTCTCGAGCGGCTGCGCCGGGATCTCGGCGACGGCACGTGGGCGCGCCGGCACGGAGGTGTCCTCACGCGGTCGGAGATCGACCTCGGCTATCGGATCGTGATCGCCTCGAGACGCTGAGCTGGATTCAGCTCAGGCGCAGGCGACCGCGTAGACGTCCTTGACCTCCGGCGGCAGCCGCCATTCCTTCCAGCTCTTGCCGCCGTCGCGCGTGCCGAAGACCTGCCCCAGGCGCGCGACGCTGTAGACCTGGTCGGGATCGCGCGGATGGAGCGCGACGGCCATCATCGTGCTCTCGGCTTTGAAGCCGTGGTCGATGCGCCGCCACGACTGACCAAGGTCGTCGCTGCGATAGATCGAGCCGTCCGTGCTGCGCGCGGCTGGGCTCAGCGCCGCCACGAGCGTGTTCGGGTTGTGCGGTGAGACGATCACGTCGCGCGCGTAGGTCAGCGGCGAGAAGCGGCCGATCTCCATGTCCTGCCAGGTCTGGCCGCGGTCGGCGCTCCTGAAGAGCCCCATGCGCACGGCGAGGAAGACCGTGCCCGGCGAGGCGCTCGACACGGTGAGCGCGTGGGTGTCGAGCATGCCCTCGTTCTCGGTGTCGCTGGCGATGCGGCTCTTGAGGTGCGGGCGCTGGGCGAGCTCGACGAGGTCCTGACCGATGTCTTCCCACGTCTCGCCGCGATCGCGGCTGCGCAGTACGCCGTCGACCTCGAGCCCGGCGTAGATCTCGTCCGGGTTCGACGGATCGATCGCCAGGCGCGTGACGCGGCATGGGAAGTTCATCTTGACTCGGCCCGGCGAGGCGACGCGGGGCAGCTTGCGCCAGCTGTCGCCGCCGTTGTCGCTGCGATAGACCGCGACCGGCGAGGTGCCGAGGTACATGATCCGCGGATCGCGGGGATGGATCAGGATCGACCACACTTCCAGATTCTCGTCGGGGAAGGGGAGCTTCTCCCAGCTCGCGCCGCCGTCCCGGCTGCGGTAGGGGCCGTTCTGGGACCCGGCGTAGATCAGGTTCGAATCGGTCGGATGAATGGTGATCGCCTGGACGTCCATGCGCTCCGGCAGGCCCTTGTCGAGGCGCTCCCACCGATCGCTGCCCACGGTTTGCCGGAAAATCCCTGAGGCAGCTCCGGGAATGCGGGCCGCGGTGCCGACGTAAACGTGCGAGGTTCCTGCCGGGTTGGCCATCACCGACCTCCTGGGGGTTCGGGACTCGAGACGTCCGGTTCGTGGCCCAGACTGTACCACTCGGTGGCGCGGTCGTGTAGACGCCTCCTGCGCATGAAAACCAGTTGACGCCGCCTACGCTCCGGGCGTAATCAAGGCCCTACCCGCGCTGTGCGGGACCGCCAACTCTCACCAGTCGAAAGGAGTCGCACGTGATTTACGAGATTCGCACCTACCAGATCGCGCCAGGGAGCCTTGCCGAGGTCGAGAAGCGCTTCGGCGACGCCTACCAGTACCGCAAGAAGTACTCCGAGCTCACGGCGTTCCTGCACACCGAGGTCGGGCCGCTCAACGAGATCGTCCACATCTGGGGGTACAAGGATCTGGCCGATCGCGCGCGCGTGCGCGGTGAGGCCTCGAAGGAGTCGAACTGGCCGCCGAAGATCCAGGAGTTCATCCGCCAGATGCGCTCCGAGATCGTGGTTCCGTTCTCCTTCATCCCCGAGCCGCAGCCCGGCAAGCTGGGCCCCGTCTACGAGCTGCGCTACTACACCCTCAAGCCGGGCACCTTGCCGGACACGGCGAAGGGCTGGGAGTCGAAGATCGGCGAGCGCGCGAAGCTCTCCCCGATCGTCTTCGCGGGCGGCGTGGAGTTCGGCCGCGCCAACGGCTTCGTGCACATCTGGGCCTACAACAGCATGGATCATCGGATGCAGGTGCGCGACGAAGCGCGGAAGAAGGGCGTGTGGCCGCCGCCGGGAGGCGCCGACCGGCTCATCACGCAAGAGAACAAGATCCTCCTGCCGTCCGCCTTCTCGCCGCTACAGTAGAGACACTGCGGCGCGTCGCTTCGGCCGCGAGGGTGCCCATGGCCCTCGCGGCCAGGCGAGCGGCCGTGCGCTCGCCTATGAATAAAGGAATGACGTGGCTCTGAGAATCGGTGTCGATATCGGCGGCACGTTCACGGATCTCGTGGCGCTCGACGAGGCCACGGGCGCCGTCGTCACCACCAAGGCCCTCACCACTCCGCGCGAGCTTCTCGACGGCGTCCTGTCTTGCGTCGACCAGGCCGGCGTGCGGCTGGCCGACTGTCGCTTCGTCATCCACGGCACCACGATCGGGATCAACGCGCTCCTCGAGCTCAAGGGCGCGCGGACGGGTCTCATCACGACTGACGGGTTTCGCGACGTGCTCGAGATCGGCCGCGGCGACTTCCTGAAGATGTACGACGTCCTCTACCGGCGCCCCGAGCCTCTGGTGCCGCGCGGCCGCGTGCACGACGTGCCCGAACGGCTGACGGCCACGGGCGACGTGCTGGTTCCGCTCGACGAGGAAGCCGTGCGCGCGGCCGCCCGCCGGCTGCGCGCCGACGGCGTCGAGTCGGTGGCGATCGTGTTCCTGTTCTCGTATCGCGACCCGCGCCACGAGCAGCGCGCCGCCCGTATCGTCGCCGACGAGATGGTCGGCGTGTCGGTATCGGCCTCGCACCGGATCACGCAGGAGTGGCGCGAGTACGAGCGGACCAGCACGACGGTCGTGAACGCGTATGTCCAGCCGATCATGGACCGCTACCTGGGCGAGTTCGGCCGCGGCCTCGGCGGGCGCGGTTTCGCCGGACAGCTCCTGGTGACCCAGTCCAACGGCGGCGCGTTCTCGCTCGAGGCGGCGCGCTCGAAGCCCGTGCACACGATCGAGTCGGGCCCGGCGGCCGGCGTCACCGGCAGCGCGAGCCTCTCGCGGATCCTCGGGACCGATCGGCTCATCTCGTTCGACATGGGCGGCACGACCGCGAAGTGCGCGATCGTGGAGCGCGGGATGGTCCAGACCACCGACGAATATCACGTCGACGGGCGGCCTCTGCGGATCCCGGTGATCGACATCAAGGAAGTGAGCGCCGGCGGCGGCACCATCGCGTGGATCGACGC
>DATEMW010000119.1:0-8853 GCA_035275385.1 Candidatus Methylomirabilota bacterium
GGTCAACGCGCCGCAGTGCGTGTGGCCGCTCGGCGACCTGAATCTCGTCGAGTTCATGCAGGGCGAGCAGAGCCTCACGCGCGAGCTGACCGCGGTGCCGACGCCGGGCCACACGCCGGGGCACATGAGCATCCTCGTCACCTCGAAGGGCGAGCGCGCGCTCGTGCTGGGCGACGCCGCGCACAGCCCCGTGCAGGTGCTGGAGCCCGACTGGGTCTCGCGCGCCGACATGGATCCGGACCTCACGCGCCAGACGCGCAAGGCGCTGCTCGAGCGTCTGGAGCGCGAGCAGATCCTCGTCGCAGCCGGCCACTTCGAAGCGCCGGGCTACGGCCGGATCGTGCGCCTCGAGGGCCGTCGCTACTGGAAGGGGTTGTAGCCGACTGCCGCTAGCGCAGGTCGCCGGGCACGCTGAGGATCGCCAGCAGGCGCGAGGGGTCGACGGGCTTCAGCAGGTGATCGTCGAAGCCCGCCTCGAACGCTCGCTGGCGGTCCTTCTCCTGGCCGTAGCCGCTCAACGCGATCAGCCGTGAGCGATCGCGCAGCTTCGAGCGAATCTGACGGGCGACCTCGTAGCCGTCGATTCCGGGTAACCCGATGTCGATCAGCACGGTGTCCGGCTGGAGCTGGATCGCCATCTCGACGCCGCTGACGCCATCCGGCCCCTCGTAGATCTCGTTGCCCGAGGTCTCGAGCAGGATGCGCATCATCTCGCGATTGTCGGCGTTGTCTTCGATGATCAGGATGCGCTGGCGGCGCGGCGCGTCCGGCGCTTTGGCCGCACGCGCGTCTTCCTGCGCCGGGTCGACCAGCGCCGGGAGGCGAACGGTGAAGACGCTGCCGTGGCCAGGGCCAGGGCTGGCCGCGTCGACTCGACCGCCATGAAGCTCGACCAGACGCCGGACCAGGGTCAACCCGATACCGAGCCCGGAGCGACGGTCTGGCTCACCCTCGCCCTGAACGAACAGATCGAACACCGACGGCAGCAGTTCGGCCGTCATGCCCGCCCCGTCGTCGGACACGCGCAGGACCGCCTCGTCACCCTCGCGTCCGACCCGAACGGTGATGCGGCCGCCCTCCGGCGTGAACTTGAGGGCATTCGACAGGAGGTTCATGACGATCTGCTCGATCCGCGCCGCGTCCGCCTGGACCCACACGGGCTCCGCCTCGACGGCGAGCACGTGGCGCGCCAGCCGTTCGGTGCTCTCCAGTGTCACGACGCACTGCCGGACGGCCGCGGCGACTTCGATCTCGGAGCGGACCAGCTCGATCTTGCCGAGGGCGCCGCGCGTGACATCGAGCAGATCGCCGACGAGCCGCGTGAGGTGCTGGGTCTGGTGCGCGATCACGCTGCGCGCCCGGCGCGTGTGCTCGGGCGTCGTCGATTGACCGAGCACCGAGACCGCGGAGCTGATCGCGCCCAGCGGGTTGCGCAGCTCGTGGCCCAGCATCGCCAGGAACTGATCCTTCGCCTGGCTCGCGGCCTCCGCCTCCGCCCGCGCGACGCGCGTGCGCGTGAGCTCGATCAGGTCGGTGACGACCAGGCACACGCTCTCGACCCCGTCGGCGACGAACGTGCCGACGGAGAACAGCGCCGGGATCGCGCGGTCCTCGACGCCGAGCAGGTGCCCCTCGTGCCGACCGCGCCCGGCACGCAGCGCTGCCTCCAGGGCCGTTCGGTCGGCCGGAGCGACGAAGCGCGCAATCGGCCCGCCGACGACGGCCTCGGGGCCGACACCGACGAGCTCCGCGAACCGTCGATTGCAGTAGACAACGTCGCCCGCCGGCGTCAGCGTGACGGCGCCCTCTTGCATCTGCTCGACCAGCATCCGGTAGGGGTGTTCCGCGCTCTTCAGCGTGAAGAGCTGGGCGCCCACCGGTCCCTCGACGACGAGCGCGTCCACCTCGCCCTGGCGAATGGCGCGCAAGGTTTCCTGGGCTTCCTCGAGCTCCTGCTGGAGCTTCTTGACTCGCTCGGGATCCATCGTGCCGTCCGCCATGCCCACCGCCGTCATGTCCGCCCCACGAGATCGAGCCCCACGAGCACGCGCGCGCTGTTGGACATGTCGCCGATGACCCGGCGCGGTGGCAGCGGGAACTCGCGCACACAGGTCGGCGACGCGATGATGTGCTCACCGCGCGCCAGCACCGGATGCTCGTAGAGGTTGATCACTTCGAGATCGTACGCGCCGGGCAGATAGCGCTCGCAGAGCGCCCGGATGTTCTCGACAGCCCGCGTCGACCGGGCGGTCATGCCGGCTACGAACAGTCGGAGCACGTATTCTCTGTGCGGCTCGCTTTCGGGCTCGTGCCGGCTCGCGTTGGTCGTGTTTTCAGCCACTATCGCCTCACACCGCGGATCGAATATCGAGTCCGACGAGAACACGGTCCGCGTCCGAGAGATCACCGATGATCTTGCGCACGGGTTCGGGAAGTCGGCGGACGAGGGTCGGCACCGCAAGAATCTGATCGCCGGCCGCGAGCTGCGGATTCTGGACGAGGTCGATGACCTCGATCCGATATCGTCCAGCGAGATGCTCCTCGCAGATCCGCTTGAGATTGGCGAACGCGGCGATCGATCGCGGCGTCTGCCCGGCGATGTACAGGCGCAGCACCTGGCCCTTGCCGTCGTCGGTCGCCGGTCCGGACGCGCCGGGAAACGCCTCAGCCGTTTCCATGGCTCACCGTTCCTTCACGCCGACATCAGCGCGCGGTTTTGAGCGCTCGTCACCGTTCGCCGCGTCGGCGCGCCGACTCCGGGCGATGGTGCGCCGGTCGTCCCTCACGCGGGCCACTCGCGCCTGGTTCTGAGAGATACCCGAAAGCAGATCGGCCTGCTCTGTCTCGAACCTGGCCTGCAGCGCCGCCAGCTCGGCGTCGAACGCGGTCTTGAGCCGGGCGAGCGCGCGCTGCCGGCGCTCGAGCTCCTGCTCCTCGACGAGCGCCTTGGCGCGCTCCTCAGCCTCCTGGGACAGGCGCGCGGAGCCCGTCAACACACCGCCGGCGCCGGCGTAGACATCGAGCAGGTCGACGCCGTGGTCGGTCAGGATGAATTCGCGAATCTGATTGGAGTGGCTCATCCCACGGGCCTTGAGCACGTAGAGGCCGCGATTCCGCTCACCGCTCGACTCGAGCGTGATCAGCAAGAGCCACGTGTCGACCACCGATGAGATCGCGGTGTCCGTGCGTTCTGTCTCGGTCTTGCCGTGCGTGAGGTTCGTGAGCAGCGCCGTGATGCCCTCGCTCTTGAGGTAGTCGACGAGCCGCGTCATCGTCCCGTGCACGTCCCCCGAGGACGCCACCGAGAGCAGGCTGCTGATCGGATCGAGGATCACCACCTTCGGCTTGAAGCGCTCGATGGCGCGGTGCATCCGCGACAGGTGCATCTCCAGGCCAAACGTCGACGGGCGCGACGCCTGGAACTCGAGCAAGCCGCGGCCGACCCACTGCTGGAGATCGACACCGATGGACTTCATGTTCCGCATCACCTGCGCGGGCGACTCCTCGAAGAGGAACATCATCGCGCGCTCGCCGCGCCGGCAGGCGGCGTCCACGAAATGCGCGGAGATGCTGGTCTTGCCGGAGCCCGCGGTGCCCGACACGAGCACCGTGGTGCCGCGGTAATAGCCCTTGCCGTCCAGCATGGTGTCGAGCCGCGCGATGCCGGTCGAGACGCGCTCGGGCGAGACCGCGTGATTGAGGCTGAGCGTCGTCACCGGCAGTACCGCGATGCCTTCTTCGTCGATCAGGAACGGATACTCGTTCGTTCCGTGCGACGAGCCGCGGTACTTCACGATCCGCAACCGCCGGGTCGAGATCTCCTCGGTCACGCGATGATCGAGCAAGATCACCGCGTCCGACACGTACTCCTCCAGGCCCTGGCGCGTCAGCGTCCCCTCGCCGCGCTCGCCGGTGATCACCGCGGTGACCCCTTTGTCCTTGAGCCAGCGGAACAGCCGGCGCAGCTCGGCGCGCAGGACGCTCTGGTTCGCCAGGCCCGCGAAGAGCGACTCGATCGTGTCGAGCACGACCCGCTTGGCGCCAATCGAATCGATCGCGTAGCCCAGGCGAATGAAGAGGCCCTCGAGATCGTAGTCTCCGGTCTCCTCGATCTCGCTGCGCTCCACGCGGACGTGGTCGAACGCGAGCTTCTTCTGCTGGATCAGTCCCGCAAGATCGAACCCGAGCGAGGCGACATTCTGGGCCAGCTCGTCGGTGCTCTCCTCGAAGCTCATGAAGACGCCTGGTTCGTCGAACCTCGCGGCGCCGTGAACCAGGAAGCTCATGGCGAACAGGGTCTTCCCGCATCCAGCGCTACCGCATACGAGCGAGGGCCGACCCGTCGGCAACCCGCCGCCGGTGATTTCGTCGAAACCTTCGATGCCAGTAGGGGTTTTGGACAGACGTACCACGATCGGATGATCCACCTCGGTCCCCCGAATTGCTATCGGGCGTTTACCTGAGGCAATACTTTTTCAGACGGCGGCCAGAACGCGCCTCCCCATCGGCGTCTCACGCAGCCGGAAGAACTCGAGCATGTTGAGTGCCGCGATCTTCAATGCTTCGTTCGCCGGCACCCCGGCGAACAGCCGTTCCGCGAACGGGCGCGTGTTCGGCCAGTCGCATTCGATGTGCGGGAAGTCCGTCGCGAACATGATGCGATCGACGCCCATGTGATGGCGCAGCTCGATCGCCACGCGCTCCACGTGCTGCACGCTGAAGAAGATGTGCTGGCGGACGTAGTCGCTCGGCCGCTGCTTGAGCGGCTTGAAGTTGAGGAGCCGCGCGGCCCAGTGGCGGTGGCGCTCGTACCAGTAGTCGGCCTCTTCCATCCAGAACGGCACCCAGCCCAGCCGGGTCTCCGCGAAGAAGATCTTGAGATCTGGAAATCGGTCGAAGACGCCGGAGAGGATGAGCTGCGCGAAGCTCATCGACGGCGCCGTGCCGAGGAAGGGCAGCGCGACCCATTCGACCAGCTTGCGCGGGCCGAGCTTGGCCAGGATCGCCGGATCCACGCCGGGATACTCGAACGTCGGCTGTGAGGCGCGCGGGCCCAGCCGGTCGAAGCCGACGTGCACGGTCAGCGGCACCTTCGCGTCGACCGCCGCGGCCCAGAACCGGTCGTCCTCGGCTGTCGGATAGGCCTTGCCGCTCGGGAACACACCCAGGTTCACGCCCTTGAGCCCGAGCTTCGCGCAGTACTCGAGCTCGGCGATCGCGTCGGTGACGTTGGTCCACGGGATGACGCCGAGGCCGATCAGGCGGTCGCGCGAGACCGCGCAGTACTCCTCGCCAAGCCAGTCGTTGTACGCGCGCACGGTCGCGCGGTAGACGTCGTCGTCCGCGAGCGTGCGCCAGAGGCGAGGCCCGACCTGCATGTTCGGAAAGAGCACCTCGGCGTGCAGCGCGTCCATGTCCTGTTCCTTCAGGCGCTGCTCGGGCGGCCCCACACCGGCCGTGTCGTCCACCGTCACGCCGAACGGCTCCCACGTCTCGTTGGTCCGCCCGGCTCTCAGATCGAGGAACGGCGCCGGATAGGGCGGCTGGCCCTCCACCAGAAGGGCGTCGCCGCCGTCGGGCAGCTTGATCGTCCGGGGCGCGCGCTCCCGATGCTTGGCCGGCATGCGGGGCGTCCATCGCTCGGGACGAACTTCCAGGTGACCGTCGCTCGAGATCAACGGGGGCAGACCGGCGCTGGTCATGGACAATCTCCTTTGCCGGCGTGATGGTACCATCGGCCCACCGAGTCGTGATGGGCCCTCTCACCCACGCGAAAGGAGCTGGCCATGGGCGCGATTTTTGGTCTCGGGGTCACGCACTATCCGCCGCTCGCCGGACAGGATCAGAACATGGCGCGCATCCTCAAGCGCGTCATGCAGGACCCTGACCTTCCGGAGCGCTACCGGCGGCCCGAGGGCTGGCCGGCGCCGATGCGTGAGGAGTACGGTTCGGACGAGGGCCTGACCGCCGCCAGGCGCCATCGCGAGGCGCTCGTGGCCGGATTCCGCGACGCGCGTAAGCAGCTCGACGCCTTCGCGCCCGACGTCGTTCTGATCTGGGGCGACGACCAGTACGAGAACTTCAGGGAAGACATCATCCCGCCGTTCTGCGTGCTGGCGTACGAGTCGATCGAGCATCGCCCGTGGGCGGAGCCGCGCTGGCAGAAGGCGAAGAACGCGTGGGACGAGTCGAACGACGCCACGTTCGTCTACAAAGGCCACCGCGCCGCGGCCAAGTCGCTCGTGACCGGGCTGCTCGACGCCGGCCTCGACGTGTCCTACGCGTACCGGCCGCTCCACCATCCGCTGGGCCACGCGTTCATGAACACGCTGCTCTACCTCGACTATGACCGGCAGGGCTTCCCCTACCCGGTGATCCCGTTCTCGATCAACTGCTACGGACGCAAGGTGATCTCGCAGCAGGGCGGCCAATCGAGCTTCGCGGATCTGCCGTCCGAGGCGCAGCTCGATCCGCCGTCGCCGGCGCCCTGGCGCTGCTTCGATCTGGGCCGTGCTGCCGCGCGCGTCTTCGCGAAGAGCCCGTGGCGCGTGGCGCTCGTGGCCTCGTCGAGCTGGTCGCACGCGTTCCTGACGCCCAAGCACCATCTGCTCTATCCCGACGTCGAGGCCGATCGCGCGCTCTACGACAAGCTCCGCGCCGGTGACTACGAGGCGTGGCGCAAGACGCCGCTGGCGAGCCTCGAGGAGAGCGGCCAGCAGGAGATGCTGAACTGGATGTGCCTGGCCGGCGCGATGGCCGAGCTCGATCGGCGTCCGGAGTCGGCGAAGTTCGTCGAGACGTACATCTTCAACTCGAGCAAGTGCTTCGCGGCGTTCCCGGGGTAACAGCCGCTACTCGCGGAGCTGCGGGAGCTTGCCCTCTTTGAGCAGCCGGACCCGGATCAGGCCCGGCTGGAAGATCTCGTCCACGCACTCGCGCTGGGTCGAGTCGGCCAGATAGCGCTCGGTCAAGCCCGCGCCCTCCGTCATGCGTGCCCCGAAGAGGCGCGCGGCGATCTGCATCGTCTGGCCGGGCTCGCTCCGCGGCACGCTGCCTTCCGACAAGGCTGACGCATAGCGTCCGAGCACAGGGTCGTCGGGCGCCGGCGGACGCAACGACCCGTCGAGCATCGACTGCCAGAGCGCGTAGACCCGCGAGGCCATCATCAGCGATCGCAGCACGGAGCACGGGGCCAGCGGGTTGTCCGTCCACGACGCCGCGCGCGCCATGAGAGGAGAACTCTCGAAACCGCTCAGCCAGCCGTCGACGGAAGGACGCAGCACCGTCGGGCTGTAGTGCTCGATCGCGGCGTAGTGGTCATAGACCAGCTTGTTCGGATCGCCGAGGATCCGCGAAAGCTCGCGCTGGACGATCGTCGGATTCGAGACGACGAAGTTGAGACATTCCGCCTGGGTCGAACGGGCGACGAGGGTGTTCGCCCACGCGTTGATGGCCCACAGATTCCAGATGTAGAGGCGAGCGATGATCTCCGCCGTGCGCGCCGGATCGGCGCGCGGGATCTGCCGGCGGCGCAGGTCGGCGTCGAACCTCCCCAGGATGTTCGTGCCCGGCGGCGGAATTTGCGGTTCGCCGCGCTCGATCCCCGACCAGAAGGTCTGAAGGCCGGCCGCGACGATCGCGGCACCCGCGATCGAGCACGGGAGCAGCGGACCGTCGGTCGGCGCCAGACGCGCGCCCAGGCTGGCGGGGCTCAGACCCGCGGCGGTGGTCTCCACGTCGAGACGTAGCGGCGGAAACGAAAGGTGGGCATGCGGCGCCGAGCCCGGCACGGTCGTCGGCGGCACCGGCCCGGACGCCGCCGGCGCGCATCCCGCCGCGAGCGAGAGCAGCGCCAGGAAGACCGCCGTCTTCACTCCCCGCTCACGCGCGGGACGTGAAGTGCGGCATGACCTCCTTCGCGAACCACGCGAGCTGCTCGAGCATCACGCGCTGAGGCGTGCCCATGCTGTTGCTCACGTGCACGTATTCCAGGCCCGGATACTTCGTCTCGAGCGACCTGAGGTGCGCCACGAACTGCTCCGGCGTCCCCGCGAACCAGGCGCCGACCTTCATGTAGTCCCCGACGGTCGGCACGCCGGCGGCTCCCCAGCCGCCGCGCCCCATCGCGACGGTGTTCTGCGCAGCGGTGAGCCCCGGCACGAAGCCGAGCGGTCCGAACATCTTCACGTGCTCCTCGTACCACGGCGTGATCTCGCGCACGGCGCGCTCACGCGAGTCGGCCAGATGGAAGAAGATGCCCAGGCTCAGCCCTTCGCCGAGCTTGTAATGCAAGCCCGCCCGCTCCGCGGCCTCCTGATAGGCGTGAATCGACTTCTCGGCCATCGTCGCCGCGCCGCCGCCGATCAGCCCCTTGATGCGGTGCTTCATCATGAAGTCGAGCCCGCGGGCGCTGGCGCTGACGACGGGCTGCCAGCACTCGACCGGCTGCCGGAGCGGCCGCGGCACGAGCGTGAGGTCGCGCAGCTCGTAGCCGCGATACGGCACCGCGGGCGGCAGCGTGTAGTGCTTGCCCTGGTGCGTGAAGCGCTCCGAGTGAAACGCCTTCATGAGGACGTCGATCTGCTCTTCGAACAGCTCGCGATTGGCCTCGGCGTCGAGCATCGGGCTGCCGAACGTCTCGACCTCACGCGTGTGATAGCCGCGGCCCACGCCGAACACCACGCGACCGCGCGTCAGGATGTCCGCCGTCGCGAAATCCTCCGCGAGGCGCAGCGGATGCCACATCGGCGTGATGTTGAATCCGCAGCCGATGCGAAGCCGCGTCGTGAGATGCGCCAGATGGACGGCCTCCATCAAGATGTTCGGGATGCACTCGTACCCCTCGTGCTGGAA
>DATEMW010000120.1:0-6696 GCA_035275385.1 Candidatus Methylomirabilota bacterium
TTCGGGACGAAGATCATGCTCTTCTATCCCGAGGAGATCCTGGTGCCGCACGCCGCGATCACGCTCGGACGCCCGGTGAAGTGGATCGAGGACCGGCGCGAGCACCTGGTGGCGGCCAACCAGGAGCGGGGCCAGATCCACGACGTCGAGGTAGGATTCGACGAGAGCGGCCGGATCCTGGCGCTCCGCGACCACTTCGTGCACGACACCGGCGCCTACACGCCGTACGGCATCGTGGTGCCGATCATCACGTCGACCCAGCTGCCCGGCCCCTATCGCCTGAGGAACTACACGGTGCAGTTCGAGGTCGCCTACACGAACAAGGCTGCCGTGTCACCCTACCGCGGCGCAGGCCGGCCGCACGGCGCCTTCGTCATGGAGCGCACGATCGGGCTGATCGCGCGCGAGCTCGGTCTCGAGCCGGCCGAGGTGCGACGGCGCAACTTCGTCCAGCCCGACGAGTTTCCGTGGGACGTCGGGCTCACGTTCCAGGATGGGGCGCCGACGCGCTACGACAGCGGCGACTATCCGGGTGGCCTCGCGATGGCGGTGGAGATGATCGGCGTCGCCGAGTTTCGCCGCCGCCAGGCGGAGGCGCGCCGCGCCGGACGCTATCTGGGTCTCGGCCTGGGCTGCTACGTCGAGGGCACCGGGATCGGCCCGTACGAAGGCGCCCATGTGCGCGTCGAGCCGAGCGGCAAGGTCCTCGTCGCGACCGGTCTCACCACGCAGGGGCAGGGGCACGGCACGACCTTCGCGCAGATCGCCGCCGACGCGCTCGGCTGCAGCCCCGCCGACGTGTCGATCGTCACCGGCGATACCACCAAGTTCAACTGGGGCGCCGGGACGTACGCCAGCCGCGGCCTCGTGACCAGCGGCAACGCGATCCATCGCGCCGCGCTCGCCGTGCGCGACAAGGCGCTGCGACTGGCGGCGAGCCTGCTCGAGGCGTCGCCGCACGATCTCGAGCTGGCCGACGGGCGCGTGCGCGTGAAGGGCGCGCCGGGCAAGGAGCTGACGCTCGGCGCCCTCGCGACCGTCGCGAACCCGATACGCTACGCGTACGGTAAGGGTGCGGCCGAGGCGGCGCTGCGGCTCGTGAAGCCGCGCGAGGGCGCCGTGCTGCGCGACGACGAGGCGCCTGGGCTCGAGGCCCGCGACTACTACGCGCCGCCGCAATCCACCTTCGCCAGCGGGTGCCATGCCGCGATCGTCGAGGTGGACGTCGACACCGGGAACCTGACGTTCCTGCGCTACGTGGTCCAGCACGACTGCGGGACCGTGGTGAACCCGATGATCGTGGAAGGACAGATCCGCGGCGGAGTCGCGCAGGGCATCGGCGGCTCGTTCTACGAGCGCATCGTCTACGACGACGCGGGGCAGCCGCTCACGGTCACGTTCATGGATTTCCTGATGCCGACCGCGCTCGAGATCCCCGAGATCGAGATCGGCCACATCGAGACGCCGTCGCCGCTGAACGCGCTCGGGATCAAGGGCGTCGGCGAGGCCGGGGCGATCCCCGTGCCGGCGCTCGTCGCGGAGGCGATCGACGACGCGCTCGCCCCGCTCGGCGTGCGGGTGCGCGAGATGCCGCTCGACCCGGACCGGCTCCGCACCTTGATCGCGAATGCGCGCGCCGGCCGCTGACCTGGCGCCCCGGCACCCGTGAGCGGTCGGTCGCCGATCGCGTGAGCCTCGCCGGGTCCTCCGCGCTCGCCGAGCTGGTGATGCTCGGCGCCAACGTCGTCTACGGCACGTCGTACGTCGTGGCGCGGGTGACGCTCGACAGCATCCCGCCCGCCTTGCTCGCGTTCCTGCGGCTCGTCATCGCCGCGCTCATCCTCGCGATGTTTTCCCGGCGTCAGCCCGCGGAGAAGTTTTCGCGCGAGGACCAGTGGGCCATCGCGTGGATGGGAATCATCGGCTTCGCCGGCGCGTACGTCTGCTCGAACTGGGGGATCGCGCACTCGACGGCCACGAACGGCGCGCTCCTGATCACGGTCGAGCCGATCGCGATGATCCTCCTGAGCCCGTGGTATCTCGGCGAGCGGCTGTCCGGACGCGGAGCCGTGGGCGCCGCGCTCACGATCGTCGGAACCGTGGTCCTGGTCGTCAACGGCATCCCGGGCCTGACGGAGAAGCTCGTGCCGCACTGGGCGGGTGATCTCGTGCTGGTGCTGGCCGGGGTCGCATACGCGTCCTACTCGCTGCTGGGACGGCGGGTGCTCGAGCGTCATGCGCCGCTCCCCGTGACGACGCGCTCGCTCGTCTGGGGCGCCGCCGCCCTCATGCCGATCGCCGCCGTCGAGTGGGCTTCGGGGGCTCGGCCCGTCTGGACCGGGCAAGCCCTGGCGGGCGCCCTCTATCTGGCCGTCGTCATCACGGCGCTCGGGTACGTCGTCTGGAACTGGGCGCTCGCTCGGGTCCCGGCCCCCCGGGCCGCGATCTTTCTGAACGTCCAGCCGATCGTGGGGGCGCTGCTCGGACCCGTGCTGCTGGGTGAACCGTTCACGATCTTCACGGCCCTCGGCGGAGCCCTGGTGGTCACCGGTCTCGCCGTCGCATTCTGGCCGGGAGGCCGGTAACGGTATACTCAAGGCGATGCCCGAGGCCCGCCGCTATCAGGTTCAGAACGAAGCCGCCAACCGACTGATCTCCGAGCTGCTCGAAGTCGAGGGCGTACCGCCCGAGCGCCGCGGCTATTTCCAGCAGTTACTGACCACGGCGCTGAAGCTGCACGAGGACGGCGCGGGGACCGGCGACCTCAAGATCACCAACACGGCGTTCAAAGAGCTGCGCTACGCGTATAAGGTCTTCGCCCCCTACGCCAGCGTCCGCAAGGTGACGGTTTTCGGCTCCGCCCGAGCGGCGTCGAGCGAGGCCGCCATGGCGAGCGCGTTGCTGTTCGGGCGACGGATGACCGAAGCGGGCTGGATGGTCGTCACCGGCGCCGGCGCCGGCATCATGGGCGCCGCGCAGGAAGGGGCGGGCGGCGAGCGGAGCTTCGGGCTGAACATCCGGCTGCCGTTCGAGCAGGAGGCGAATCCGTGGATCGCCTCCGACCCCAAGCTGATCACCTTCAAGTATTTCTTCACCCGCAAGCTGTTTCTGGTCAAAGAAGCAAGCGGTGTGGCGCTGTTCCCCGGCGGCTTCGGAACGATGGACGAGACGTTCGAGCTGCTCACGCTGATGCAGACGGGGAAGTCGGCGCTTGTGCCCGTGGTGCTGGTCGAGGCGGGGCCCAAGCCCTACTGGCGCATCTGGCACAGGTGGATCGCCGGCACCTTGGTCGAGCGCGGGCTCATCGACCCCGAGGACACCTCGTTGTTTCGAATCGTCGACACGCCCGACGAGGCCGAAGCCGAGATCACCGGTTTCTACCGCGTCTATCACTCGTCGAGGATCGTGGGCGACGACCTGGTCGTCCGGCTCAACCGGCCGATCCAGGCGGCTCAGCTCGCCGACATCCAGGACAAGTTCGCCGACATCCTGAGAGGCCAAGCCCGGCTGGCGCCGGGGCCCGTGGCACAGGAGCTCAACGAATTCCCCGAGCTCTCCCGGCTGATCTTGCCCTTCGACCACCGCTCGTTCGGCCGTCTGCGCCAGCTGATCGACTTCGTCAACCAGCTCTAAGCCGCCGGCCCGCCTCGCGATTTTCGGCCTTTCACGTTCGCTCGGCCGTGGTGTCTCAGTAGCGAGGGAGGGACATATGGCGCGGTCCGAGTCTGGATTCCTCGTTCTGGCAGATATTTCAGGGTTTACGGCCTTTGTCACTGCGACCGAGCTCGAGCACGGCGCCGAGGTCACCGGCGTCCTCCTCGACGGGGTCATGGCGGCCCTCGCTCCCCCGTTCGAGATCCAGGAGCTGGAAGGCGATGCGGTCTTCGCGGTGGCGGCAGACAGCGCTCGCGAAGCACGCGATCGCTCGCTACTGGAGGCGTTCGACCGGGCGTTCGCGGCCTTCAGCGCTCGCCAGCAGGAGATCGCGCTCGACATGAGCTGCTCGTGCCGCGCATGTCGCGGTGTGCTCGGGCTGAGCCTCAAGCTGATCGTGCATCACGGGAGCTTCATGCGTCAGGTGGTGCGCGGCAAATCGCGCGTGGCCGGCCCCGACATCATCCTCGCGCACCGGTTCCTCAAAAACGACGTGGAGCCACGCACCTATGTGCTGTTCACTGATGCGGCGGTCGAGCGCCTCGGGATCGATCCGGACGCCGCCGGCATGGCGCGCTACACGGGCAAGTACGCCCACTTCGACGATCGCGATTACTTCGTGGCTGCGCTGGATCGCTTCGGGCGGCGCGGCGAGGGCGTGAGCTCCGAGATGCTACTCGGGCTCCGGTCGCTCCTGGGTGACCTGACACTCGGTGCAGACCCACGTGCGGAGGACGACCTTCGTTCGGTCGTCGCGGCGTAGAGTCCACGCGATCAGCGCCAGGCGATTGCAGTTGGGGCACCGCTCGGGCTTGGCGTTGGGCGGAAGGCTCGAGGGGAGCCAGGGCACCTTGGCGGGCATCGGACCCGATCATAACAGGTGGCGCGCGGTCCCAGTACAATAGGGGCCATGAGACGGCTGCGCGTCGCCCTGGGGCAGATCAACCCCACGGTCGGCGACTTCGACGGCAACGTCCGGATGATCGTGGACGCGATCGAGCGGGCGCGCGGGCTCGGCGCCTCGCTCGTCGCGTTCCCCGAGCTCGCGATCACCGGCTATCCGCCCGAGGATCTTTTGTTCAAGCCCGCCTTCATCGAGGCCAACCTGCGCGCGCTGGACGAAGTGACGCGCGCCACGCGCGGGCTCGCGGTGGTCGTGGGCTTCGTCGACAAGCGCGACGACATCTTCAATGCCGCAGCGGTACTGCACGACGGCGTCCGGGTCGGGGTCTATCACAAGCAGTACCTGCCCAACTACGGCGTCTTCGACGAGAACCGCTACTTCCAGGCCGGCACCGAGTCGCCGGTGTTCGTGGCCGGCGACACGACGTTCGCCGTGAACGTGTGCGAGGACATCTGGTATCCCGGCGGACCGACAGCGGTGCAGGCACTTGCGGGCGCTGAGCTCATCGTCAACATCAACGGCTCGCCCTACCACGCGGGCAAGGCCCGCTTCCGCGATCAGCTCGTGTCGACGCGCGCCGCTGACGACCTGGTCTGCATTGCCTACGTCAACACGGTCGGTGGGCAGGACGAGCTCGTGTTCGACGGCGCCAGCCTCATTGTGAACGAGCAGGGCGAGGTCGTCGCGCGCGGGCGGATGTTCGAGGAGGATCTGGTCGTCGCCGATCTCGACCTCGACGCCGTCTTCCGGGCGCGGCTGCGCGACCCACGGCGGCGGAAGGAGAAGCTGGCCGGCAGCGACACCGCCGCGCGTGTGAGCCTGCCGCCTCTGTCGGCGCCCGAGGCGCCCATCACACCCCCGGACGTGCCGGTGCCCGGCCCCGTCGAGGAGGTGTTCGGCGCACTGGTCCTCGGCACGCGCGACTACGTGCGGAAGAATGGCTTCAAGCGCGTCGTGATCGGGCTGTCGGGCGGGATCGACTCGTCGCTGGTCGCCGCGGTGGCCGTCGAGGCCCTGGGCCGGGAGAACGTGGCCGGCGTCGGCATGCCGTCGGTGTACTCGTCGGCCGGGACTCGTCGGGACGCGCGGCTCCTGGCCAAGAACCTCGGCATCGAGTTCCTCACGATCCCGATCACGTCGGCGCTGCAGGCCTACAAGCGCACCCTGGCGAAGGTGTTCAAAGGGATGAAGGAGGACGTCACCGAGGAGAATCTACAAGCCCGGATCCGGGGCAACCTCCTCATGGCGCTCTCGAACAAGTTCGGCTGGCTCGTGCTCACCACCGGCAACAAGAGTGAATACAGCGTCGGCTACACCACGCTCTACGGCGACATGGCCGGAGGGTTCGCGGTCATCAAGGACGTGCCGAAGATGCTGGTCTACGAGCTCGCCCGCCACGTCAACGCGCGGGCGGGCCGTCCGGTCATCCCGGAGTCGGTGTTCACGCGGGCGCCGTCGGCCGAGCTCCGCCCGAACCAGACCGACCAGGACACCCTGCCGCCGTACGAGCTCCTCGACCAGATCGTCCAGGGCTACGTCGAGGAGAACCTGGGCGTGAACGACCTCATCGCCCGCGGGTTCGCGGCCGACGTCGTGCGGCGGGTCGTCTCGATGGTCGACATCAACGAGTACAAGCGCCGCCAGGCCCCGATCGGCGTCAAGATCACCCCTCGCGCCTTCGGCCGCGACTGGCGCCCGCCGATCGTCAACCGCTTTCGCGAGCGATAGCCCCCGGCCGGCATCCGCCGGCGATGCCTGTCACGACTCGACTAGCGTCGCCGCTCGCTCGACGTCGGCGGGCGCCTGGGCCCGCTGCGCCCGCCGTCCGAGGAACAGGACGAACGGGATGACCGCCACGAAGATCCACGCCAGCCGCCAGAAGTTGTCGATGAACGACAGCGCCATCGCCTCGCGCCGCACGATCGCGTAGAGCTGTGCCCACGCCTGCTGCTCGGCGGTAACCGCGTCGGCGCCGCGTGCCACGAACATCTCCGTCAGCTTCTGCACGCGCTCCCACACGTCTGGATCGTAGGGGCTCATGTGCGCCGCCAGCCGCACCTGGTGCACCTGGCTGCCGCGCGCCAGCAAGGTCGACATCGCCGCGATGCCGATGCTGCCCGCGATGGTCCGCGTGAAGT
>DATEMW010000121.1:0-11420 GCA_035275385.1 Candidatus Methylomirabilota bacterium
GGGCGAGGCGTCGTCGAGATTCACGACCTCCAGGCAGTAGCCCGCGACGACGCCGTTGACCTCCGAGACCGCGAGGTCGACGCCGTTCTTCATGCCCGTGCCTTCCGGCAGCATCGCGCCCTGCATCGGCCACGACGTGTAAAGGCGCAGCTTGCCCTTCGGGCACTGCTGGGCATCGGCGCTGGAGACGAAGCCGACAAGGCCGAGGAACAGAGCAACGACGGTGGTCACGCGCAAGAGTCTCATGGCTGGACCTCCCTGATCGGGGCTATCATGCTGCATTCTGATCCGGCTGGCCGGTATCAGACTATGTCTGATCAGGCCTTGTCAACGTTGGCGCGCCTGCCCGCGCCGAATGCAACCGTGGGTTGCGACGCCGCGTTGGAAGAGGAGGGCCCCGTCCACGCCATGCAGCCGCGAATCATCTACGATGCGAAGCCGGGCTCGCCGCTCGAGATCGATCGCGAGCTCTACGGGCGTCTGGCTCGCGAGACCGGGCGGCGCACCCTGGTCGACCGGTTCGTCGTGCCGCGCCGCTCGGGCCGCGCCTGGCCGGTGCGCGCGGGCCAGATCTTTCGCATCGCCGCCGTCGAGGGGCCTCAGGTCGCCGACCTCAACGTGTGGAATCTCGCCAACCCGCGCGAGCGGTTCTGGGCGTCGCGCACGCGCCAGCTGCACCAGGCGCATCTCACCACGTTCGACCGCCTCTGGTCGTGCCTGCCCTATCTGAGACCGATGTTGACGATGACCGGCGACAGCGTGCAGTACGGACGCGACGAGCACGGCGGCGGCTGCCACGATCTGCTCGGCACGCGGTGCGATCCCTACGTGCACAAGCTCTTGAACGGCGAGGAGTTCGATCTCTGCTGCCATAGCAATCTCGTACGCGCGGTGGCGCCGTTTCACCTGACCGAGCTCGACGTGCACGACGTGCTCAACGTGTTCCAGGTCACGGGGCTCACGCCCGAAGGCAAGTACTTCGTCAAGCCGAGCCCCGCGCGTAAGGGCGACTACGTCGAGTTCTTCGCCGAGATCGACGTCCTGGCCGCGATCTCGGTCTGCCCGCACGGCGATCTCTCGGTGGCGGTGTGGGGGACCGAGGCCGCCGACCCGCTCGCCACGTGCCGACCGCTCGGCGTCGAGATCTGGCAGCCGGCGCCCGAGCTCCTGGCGGGCTGGACGCCGCCGGCGACGTCCAGCTATCGCGGCGGCCACGGGCTCACGAGCTATGAGGAAGTGCGAGCCGCAGGCCGTCGCGGGGCTGGGGCCCCGCCGGCCGAGGCGAGCGATTAGGTATGTCCGTCGAGCTGGTCCGCGAGTACTGGGCGTATCACCACTGGGCGAATCGCCGTCTCTTCGACGTCGTCGCGGCGCTCGGCGACGAGGCGGCCGGACGCGAGGTCGGCAAGCAGTTCAGCGAGCCCAGCCTGCGCGCGATGCTCGTGCACATGTACGGCGCGGACTGGTTCTGGCTCGAGACGTGGCGCGGCCGCCCGCCGGCGATCGTGCGCGGCGACCCGACCTACGGGCTCGTCATTTGTACGCTCGCTGATCTGCGCGCGAAGTGGGACGACCTCGAGGGCGAGCAGCGCGGGTTCCTCGCGGACCTCGGCGAGACCGACCTCTGGCGCCCGCTCGAGGGCAAGACCCCGGAGGGCCGGACGTTCAGCCGGCCCCTGGGCATGCTGCTGCTTCACGTTCCGACTCACGCGGCCCATCACCGGAGCGAGCTCGCCACGATGCTCACGATGACGAGCGGCTCGCCTCCGGACACCGGGATCAACTCTTACTATCGAGAGAAGGCCGAAAAGGGGGCGTCCAAGTGAGCGGTGAGCTCGTGACGATTCCGGCCCGCGGTGGCAAGGCGGCGCAGGCGAGCGCCGGCCAGCACATCAAGGTCGTCAACACGCACGGCACGCAGGTGGTCGACGCCTGGGCGTTCAACGCCCGCGATCTGACCGAGTGGATGTCGATGGAGGCCAGCCGCGCCTCGTTCATGAAGCTCGCGGCGGTGATTGGCGACACGTTCGTGACGAACCAGCGCAAGCCGATCCTCACCCTGGTCGAGGACACGTCGAACACCGTGCACGACACGCTCATGGCGCCGTGCGACCGCTGGCGCTACGGCCTGCTCGGCGTCACCGGCTATCACGACAACTGCCGCGACAACCTGCACTCGGCGCTCGCGAACCTCGGCGTGGTGATCCGCGCCACGCCGCCCTCGCTGAACCTCTTCATGAACATTCCGTGGACGGCGGACGGACAGCTCGCCTGGGGCGATCCGGTCTCGCCGCCGGGCGGCTACGTGGTATTCCGCGCCGAGATGGACCTGGTGATCGCGCTGTCCGCGTGTCCTCAGGACATCTTGCCGATCAACGGCCGCACCGGACGCACGACCGAAGCGCACTTCGCGATCATCTGAGCGGTCGCGCGCGCCGCGAGGCGTCCCGTTGGACGGCGCGGGCTCGGTCAGGCGCGGCTGAAGTCGACCGCGGTCGAATTGCCGCCGCTGACGACCACGCCGACGCGCTCTCCCGCGCTCGGCGTGTAGCGGCCGCTGAGTAGCGCGGCGAACGCGGCGGCGCCACCCGGCTCCGCCACGATCCTCACCGCGCTCCACAACGCCTCCTGAGCCCGGCGGATCGCGTCGTCGCTCACGAGCAGCACCTTCGCCACGTGGTCGCGCGCGATCGGGAACATCAGCTCGCCGACCCGGCGCGGTGCCAGCGAGTCGGCGGCGATGCCGCCGGCCGGCGCATCGACGGGGCGCCCGGCCTTCAGCGCTTCCGTCAGGGTTGGCGCCAATATCGGCTCGACGCCGATGACCCGGGTCCGGCCCGCGCCGGTCTGGGTCGCGTACCACGCGGCGATGCCGCCGATCAGCCCGCCGCCGCCGACTCCCACCAGCACGGTGTCGAGCGGCGCCTGCTCCGAGAGCTCGAGCCCGAGCGTGCCCTGGCCGAGCAAGGTCTCGCGCTGATCGAACGCGTGCACGGGCAAGGCACCCGATCGCTGCACCCACGCGACGCTGGCCGCGAGCGCGTCGGCGTAGAGGTCGCCGACCACCTCGAGCTCGGCGCCATAGGCGCGGATGCGCGCGATCTTGGCGGGTGACGAGATCGTCGGCACGAAGATCTTCGCCCTCACGCCGAGTCGCATCGCGGCGTACGCGACCGCCGCGCCGTGGTTACCGCCCGAGGCGGCGACGACGCCGGCGTCGGGGATCTTGCGCGTCAGCAAGTTCGCGAACGCGCCGCGTGCCTTGAACGACCCGGAGTGCTGCACGAGCTCGAGCTTGAGCGTGATGGCCGCCGGGGCGAGCCCGAAATCGCTCCCGTTCACCGCCACCACGGGCGTCACCCGTACGTATGAGCGAATGACGCCGCGAACCTCTTCGATCTCCCTGCGACCAATCGCGCTCGTCAACGCGCTCTCCTCAACGGCCATCTTGACATACCCCGCGGAGCCGCTTCCTCCGAGCGATGCGTGTGGTAGCATCGCCCGCGATGGCGCCGCCGCGCAGCACCGACGGATTTCTGACGACGCACACCGGCAGTCTCCCGCGCCCGGCCGACCTGATCCGCATGATGTACGCCAAGGAAGAGGGCGTGCCGGTCGACGCCAGCGCGCTCGGCGCGCGGATCCGCGCCGCGGTGGCCGAGGCCGTGGACAAGCAGGTGAAGGCGGGCGTCTCGATCGTGAACGACGGCGAGATGAGCAAGCCGAGCTACGCGACCTACGTCAAGGATCGCCTGAACGGCTTCGGCGGCGCGAGCCATCCGCTGACGTACCGCGACCTCGTCGACTTTCCCGAGATGGCCAAGCGCGTGTTCGGCGATCCGGGGCGCTCGCGTCGCCGCACGCCGGCCTGCGATGGGCCGATCAGCGTCCGCGATCCGCGCGCCGCCGTGACCGACGCCGAGAACCTGCGCGCCGCGTGCGATGCCACCAAGTCTCAGGACGCGTTCATGTCGGCGGCGTCGCCCGGCGTGATCTCGCTGTTCTTCCACAACGGCCACTACCCGAGCCACGAGGCGTACCTGTTCGCGATCGCCGAGGCGATGCGGCCGGAGTACGAGGCCATCGCGCGCGCCGGGTTCATCGTGCAGCTCGACTGCCCCGACCTCGGGATGGGACGACACATCCAGTTCGCCGACCTGAGCCTCGACGAGTTCCGCAAGATGGCCCGGCTCCACATCGAGGCGATGAACACAGCGCTCGCCAACGTGCCGCCGGAGCGCTCGCGCCTGCACGTGTGCTGGGGCAACTACGAGGGCCCGCATCATCACGACGTGGCGCTGGCCGACATCATCGACATTGTCTTCGAGGCACGGCCCGCAAGCATCTCGTTCGAGGCGTCGAACCCGCGTCACGCTCACGAGTGGCGGCTGTTCGAGAAGGTGAAGCTGCCGGCCGGCAAGGTGCTGATCCCGGGCGTCCTCGATTCGACGACCAACTTCATCGAGCACCCCGACCTCGTCGCCGAGCGCATCGGACGCTACGCGCGGCTGGTCGGGCGCGAGAACGTCATTGCCGGGACGGATTGCGGATTCGGGACGTGGGTGGGTCAGGCCGCGGTCGATCCGGACATCGCGTGGGCGAAGCTCGCGAGCATGGCCGAGGGCGCCAGGCGCGCCACGCGCGAGTTCTGGCGCTAGCGCTCGTCGAGCTCCTTCAACACCGCGATCTGTCCATCGATCGCGGACAGCATCGCCAGCAGGTCGCTCGTGTACGAGTCGCAGTCGCTCCGCGAGAGCGCCTCGAGCGCCGAGCACAGATGCCCGGCGACCCCCGACAGCACTCTGATCTGATGACCCCGTACGCTCGCGTCCTGCATTTGGCGCTTGGTAAGCCGGAAACGCGCCGCTGTCAATCACGAAGTTGTCCACTTATCCCCAGTTATTCACCGAACAGTTGTTTTGCTAGATCAGTTCGTTACACGCCGTGATGCGTCCGCAAAAAACCCTGCTCCGCGGATCCGGAATTCTCTCGGCCTTGACCGAGCCCGGTCGCCGGGGCATAGTCTCCGCTACGTAGCGCCTAGCCGGTTCCGACCCGTCGAGCTCCTACGCAGGTGGCCGTCACGCTCTCGCGTGACGAGGAGGAAGACGATGGCACGTCCCGCGAAGCGGCACACCCGTCGCGACTTCTTGAAAAAATCCGCCGTGCTCACCGCCGGCGCCGCGTCCACGCTCTCGTTCGCGGCTCCCGCGATCGGCCAGCGGCCCAAGCTCAACTACTGGTGCTATCAGTTCCTGAAGGAGAGCGACGACGCGCGCGCGAACTTCGCCCGCGAGTGGGCGCAGAAGAACAACGTCGATCTGCAGATCACGATGGTGCCGTTGAAGGAGTTCCTGCCGAAGATCACCGCGGCCATCGAGGCCAAGGCCACGCCGGACATCGTCGAGTCCAACGCGGTCGAGCTGCGCGCCCGCGGCCAGCTGCTCGAGGTCACCGACATCTACAAGAAGCTCGACAAGACCTACGGCGGCTGGGTCGGCAACGCGCCCAAGATCATGCTCGAGCCCGACGGGCGGGTCCACCACATCATGTACGGCTTTCAAGGCTTCATGCTGGTCAGCCGCGACGACCTGCTCGACAAGGCCGGACTGAAGCCGCCGCCGGGCACCTGGGCGGATCTCCTGGCGTACGCGAAGAAGGTGCAGCAGCCGCCGCGCGTATTCGGGCTCGGCATCCCGCTGAGCAACCAGACCGACTCCCAGGTGTGGGAAGACATGATGAAGAGCTACGGCGCGCGCCTGGCCGACGACAAGGGCAAGCGCGTCGTCTTCGCCGACCACAAGCCGCAAGTGTGGGAGTTTCTCGACTTCTTCACCGAGGTCTGGAAGTCGGGCGTGCTGCCGCCGGGCGTCACGACCTGGGACAACACGATGAACAACTCGACCTACCAGTCGGGCAAGGCGGTCTTCGTGCTGAACCCGATCACGATCTCGCTGTGGCTCGAGAGCAACAACCCCGAGCTCCTGGCGAAGACCGGCCACTACACGTACCCGCGCGGCCCCAAGGGCCTGATCCAGCCGGTCACCTTCGGCTCGCGGTCGATCATGAAGTACACGAAGGTTCCCGACCTGGCCAAGCAGTTCCTCTGGGACTCGATGGAGCCCGCGAAGATGGACCGCGAGTCTGGCGTGAGCCAGTGGGGCCCGGTCCTGAAGGACTATCTGAAGTTCGAGGTGTGGAAGAAGAAGCCCTTCATGAAGGGGCTCATCGAGATGTCGCAGCGGGGTGAGCCGCAGGGCTATCCCGACGTCTTCAACGACGCCTGGCGCGAACAGTTCACGAACACGACGGTCTCGCGGATGCTCCAGCGTCTCGTCGTGGACAACTGGACCCGCGACAAGGCGTTCGCCGAGGCGGTCGACGTCTTGACCAAGATCTACTCGAAGTACGCCTGAGAGCGGCGCCGTGGCCATCCGGCATCGATCCGTCGCCGTCGCTCTTCCCGCTGCGGCGCGCCCGGCGCGCTGGCCGTCCGCGCGTACGCGCGAGTCGCTCGGCGGCATGGCGCTGCTCGCGCCGACCGTGCTGATCCTGATCGGGCTCGTCCTGTACCCGTTCTTCTACGCGATCTGGCTGGCCTTCTCGGACAAGACGGTCGGCTCCCCGGGCCAGTTCGTCGGCTTCAAGAACTTCGCCTACGTCCTCGCCTGGCCGCAGTTCACGACGGCGGTCTGGAACACAGTCGTCTTCACGGTGTCCGCCGTGGCGATGAAGTTTGTTCTCGGCATGGCCGTGGCGCTCGTGCTCAACCAGGGGATCCGCGGCCGCAACTTCTTCCGTGCGTTCTTGCTCTTGCCGTGGGCGATGCCGGCATTCGTCGTGTACCTGGTGTGGCGCTGGCTCTACGATCCGCTGAGCGGCCTGATCAACTACGCCCTCATCGACCTCGGGCTGATCTCGACGCCGATCGCGTTCCTGTCAGACCGGAGCACGGCGATGCTCTCGGTGATCATCGCCCACGTCTGGCGGAATTTTCCCTTCTACGCGATCTCGTTCCTGGCCGGGATGCAGACGATCTCGCAGGAGCTCTACGACGCCGCGCAGGTCGACGGCGCCTCGCGCGTGGCGCAGTTCCGCCACATCACCCTGCCGGGGCTCTATCACATCATCGGCGTGGTCGTGCTGCTGACGACGATCTGGACCGCGAACGCGTTCGAGCCGGTCTATCTGCTCACCGGCGGCGGCCCGTCCGACGCGACGATGGTCTACACGATGCTCGTGTACGTGATGGGAATGATGAACCTGCGCCTGGGTGAGGCGGCCGCCGTGTCGACCCTCATCCTGCCGCTCCTGATCGGGCTCGTGCTCGCGGTGACGATCCTGCTGCACCGCAAAGCCAATGCCTGAGCGAGGTGCCGGTCATGCGTGAGCCGCTCTCGATCCGGGTCACCACCTACATGCTGCTGGCGCTGTTCGTCTTCATGGTGGCCGTGCCCCTCTTCTGGATGGTGACGACCGCGCTGAAGACCAACAAGGACCTCTACGAGGACTTCACCTATCTGCCGCGGCGGCCGACGCTCGAGCATTTCGTTCGCGTGATCCAGCGCGACGGGCTCTTGACCAACATCTGGAACAGCTTCGCGGTCGCCTCGGTGACGACCGCGGTCACGGTGGTGGTGAGCGCGTTCGCCGCCTTCAGCATCGTCCGCTACAAGTACCGCGGCCGCGAGTGGATCGGCCGGTTCATCCTGTTCAAGTACGTGCTGCCGACCGCGATGCTGTTCGTGTCGCTCTACGCGATCGTGGTCGCGCTCGGTCTCGGCAACACGCTCAAGTCGCTGATGCTCACGTATCTCTCGTTCACGGTGCCCTTCTGCACGTGGATGCTGATGGGCTATTTCAGGAGTATCCCGGCCGAGCTCGAAGAGCACGCGATGGTCGACGGCTGCACGAAGATCGGCGCGCTGTTCCGGATCTTGCTGCCGCTCTCGGCGCCGGGCATCGTCGCGTCGGCCATCTTCTCGTTCACCCTGGCGTGGAACGAGTTCCTGCTGGCGCTGGTCTTCACCTCCGACCAGACCACGATGACGATCCCGATCAAGCTCTCGATGATGGTAGTCGGCGACCAGTACATCTGGGGCCAGCTCATGGCCGGCGCCGTGCTCGCCACCGTGCCCATCACCATCCTCTACTTCCTGGGCCAGCGCTTCGTGGTCCAGGGGCTCGCGGCCGGCTCCGTCAAGGGCTAGCAGCAGGCGGCGGATAAAGGCCGCCGCCTGCGCGCCGTTAGCCGGTGTCGCCGGTGAGTCGAGCTGCAGCGATGCCGGCGAGCGCGCAGGCTTCGTCCTTGTCGGAGACGTCGCCCGAGATGCCGACCGCGCCGATGACAGCGCCGCCCGAATCGCGGATCAGCACGCCGCCTGGCGCCGGGACGACGCGACCCTCGGACATGGCGTTGAGCGCGGTGAAGAACGCCTGCTGCTGAGGCTGCTCGGCCACGCGTCGGGCCAGCGCGCGCGAGCCGATGCCCATGCCGAGCGCGCCCCACGCCTTGCCCATCGCGATCTGCGGGCGAATGATCCCGGCGCCGTCTTCCCGCCCGAACGCCTTCAGGTGTCCGCCGGCGTCGAGGACGGCGACGGCCAGCGGCGCGCAGCCGGTCTCCCGTCCCTTCTTGAGCGAAGCTTCGACGATCGTGAAGGCATCTTTCAAGCTGAGCTCGGCCATGTCGGGATCCTCCGTCTGAGAGTGAGCCGCGCCGCATTGTAAGCCGGGCGGCGCGGCCTGCCGGAGCGCCTCGTGCTACCATCGCGGCGTCTCCGAGCCGTAGACGCACGCGTTCGACATCGTTGGACAAAAAAGGAGCTCAGCATGAGGCTCTCTATCGCACTCCTGGCGGCGCTGCTGTCGACCGCCCTCGTGGCGGGCCCGGCCGCGGCGCAGGGCAAATCGGATCTCACCGTCGCGCTCTCGAGCTTCTCGACCGAGGTGCTCGACCCCGTCCTGGGCGGGCACGTCGTCAAGTACTACATGTCGCTCATGTTCGACTATTTGGTCGGCGTGACGCCCGACGGGCAGCTCTCGAAGGACACGGGGCTGGCCACGCGCTGGGAGCCGTCGGCGGATCACAAGCGCTGGACGTTCCATCTGCGCAAGGGCGTCAAGTTCCACACCGGCGAAGAGGCGACGTCCGAGGACGTGAAGTTCAGCCTGCAGCGCGCGATCGGCAAGCGCTCGACCACCGGCTACGCCGGGCCGCTGCGCACGCTCATCGCCGACATCGAGACGCCGGCGCCCGATCGCGTCGTGATCGTCACCAAGGAGCCCACGCTGATCATCCCGACGTATCTCTCGCGGTCGCTCTCGACCGAGGGGATGATCCTGCCGAAGAAATATCTCGAGGCCACCGGCGACGACGCCTTCGCGCAGAAGCCGGTCGGCAGCGGCCCGTACAAGTTCGTCGAGCAGGTCACGGGCTCGCACATCAAGCTGGCCGCCGTCGACAGCCACTGGCGCATCGGCACGCCGCGCTTCAAGACCATCACGTTCAAGCTGGTCCCCGAGGAGACCACGCGCATCGCGCTGCTGCGCCGTGGCGAGGTCGACATCACCGACGTGAGCCGCGAGCGGGTCAAGGAGCTCGAGCGCGAGTCGTTCCCGATTCATTTCCGCCGTGAGGAAGCCATCCTGACGACGTGGTGGGTCCTGCCGCGCGACGGCCAGCCGACCAAGGACAAGCGGGTGCGTGAGGCGTTGAACCTCGCCGTCGACCGCAACGAGATCGCGCAGTCGATCTTCGGCGGCTACGCGGATCCGGCCCACGTGCCGCTGGGCCTCTCGTGGTCGTATCGCGATATCGGCTTCAAGGTCACGCCGGACATGCAGTACGCGTACGATCCGGCGCGCGCCAAGAAGCTCCTGGCGGAGGCCGGCTTCGCGAACGGCTTCCCGCTGACGATGCACGCCTACCAGCTCCCCGGCCTGCCCGAGGGCAAGGCGTTCTCCGAGGCGATGGCCGGCTACTGGCAGAAGATCGGCGTGCAGCCCAAGCTGGTCCCGGTCGACTATCCGGCGTTCCGCAAGAACTGGTTCGATCGCGCCACGCCCGGCGCGTTCGGCTACTACAACGTCGCCAACCGCGACTGGATCGGCGCCTACGCCTTCCTCGAGAAGCAGGCGTACACCAAGTCGAAGGCCAGCGACACCGTGAACGACCCCGAGATCGACGGCATGATCGAGCAGGTCATGCGCCAGACCGACAAGGAGAAGATCGGCGCCTTGATGCGCAACGTCTACACGCGCCTGCGCAGCGAGCACTACGGCGTGCCGGTGGTCTACCTGCACTCGCCCTACGCGGCGTCGAAGTCGCTCGGCAAGTGGAACCCGGGCACGGTCATGTACGACTTCTTCCTCGACGAGCTGGCCTCGTCGAAGCGCTGAGCGGGCGTGGCGCGGTTCGTTCTCACGCGCCTCGTCCAGTCGCTGGCGGCCCTGGCCATCCTCTCGGTGGTCGTGTTCGTCTTGGCCAGGGCCACCGGCGATCCGCTGCACCTGATCCTGCCGATGTCGGCGAGCGAGGAAGACTTCGCCAACGCCCGGAAGTATCTCGGCCTCGACCGGCCGTACGTCGAGCAGTACCTCTCGTTCGTCGGCCGAGCGCTCACTGGTGACTTCGGCACGTCGCTGCGCGCACGGCGTCCGGTCGGCGAGCTGATCGCCCAGCGGCTCCCGAACTCGCTGCGCCTCGCCGCGTTCGCGATGACCGTGAGTCTCCTGATCGCGTTTCCGCTGGGGGTGCTGGCCGCGGTGTGGAAGGGGACGGGCGTCGATCGCGCCGCGCAGATCGTCGCGGTACTCGGCCAGTCGCTGCCCACGTTCTGGATCGCGATCGTGCTGATCGAGGTCGTCGCCGGCCGTTTGCAGTGGCTGCCGGCGGGCGGAATCGGCGGGCTGTCGAGCTACGTCCTGCCCGGCTTCACGCTCGGCTGGTTCGTCGTGGCCGGGATGATGCGGCTCTTGCGCTCGGGCATGCTCGAGGTGCTCGATTCCGAGTACGTGAAGCTGGCCCGCGTGAAGGGCGTCGTCGAGCCGCGCGTCGTGTGGGTGCACGCGCTGAAGAACGCGCTGATCCCAGTCGTCACGTTCGCGGGCATCTACTTCTCGATCCTGGTGACGACCGCGATCGTCGTCGAGACCGTGTTCGCCTGGCCCGGTCTGGGACGGCTGGCGTACGAGGCGATCTCGTCGCGCGACTTCCCGGTGATCCAGGCCGTCGTGCTCACGACCGCGGCGATCGTCGCCGTGGTGAATCTGTCGGTCGACTGCGTCTACGCGCTGATCGACCCGCGCATCCGCTATGCAAGGTAATCGAAGGGGGCCTCGACGGCCCCCTCCGAGCCTCCCCCAGGACTTCGATTGCGCCGGCAAAGCCGGCGCTCGAACCGAGGCCACACATGGCA